>NZ_JBTOPV010000013.1:0-103009 GCF_055284355.1 Pseudomonas sp. HP_01
TCGCGTGCATCCAGCGGAATCGGTGTGGTCCCGATGAAACTGACACACCGCAGTCATCCAGTGGGACCGGCTTCAGCCGGGAAGGCGTCAGCGGTCACACTGCAAATTTGATGGTGTTCATACTGACCTCTTCCCGGCTAAAGCCAGTCCTACTAACAGCATCGCGTGCATCCAGCGGAATCGGTGTGGTCCCGATGAAACTGACACACCGCAGTCATCCAGTGGGACCGGCTTCAGCCGGGAAGGCGTCAGCGGTCACACTGCAAATTTGACGGTGTTCATACTGACCTCTTCCCGGCTAAAGCCAGTCCTACTAAAAGCATCGCGGGCATCCAGTGGTACTAACATTCATGTCACCACCCATCCCGGGAGAAACGATGAACAACCAGGCACTCAAAGACGCCTACACCGGCTACATCGCCTGCCTGAATCGCCAGGACTGGGCAACCTTGGGAGACTTCGTCGGCGAGGACGTGCGTTACAACGGCGAGCGCGTCGGCCTGGCGGGCTACCGAAAAATGCTGGAGCGGGATTTTCGCGCCATCCCTGACCTGCGTTTCGTCATCGATCTGCTGATCGCAGAACCACCGCACATCGCCGCGCGGCTGACGTTCGATTGCACGCCGGTGGGCGAGTTGTTCGATATCCCGGTCAACGGGAGGAGGGTGAGGTTTACCGAGAACGTGTTCTACACGTTTGAGGCGGGACGTATCATCAATGTCGAGTCAGTGATCGACAAGGCGGCAGTGGCGGCGCAGGTGCCGAAGTCCTGAACCGCCGAACGGCCTGGCAGCGCGGCTGACTCGGAGGAAGAGTCAGCAGCGCCACCGGTGCATCAATGCAACGCGCTGGCGCGGTTTTTCGCAACGTCCTCGGCTTTGACCTCACCGTTGCTCTGACCGAACCGACGCAGCACGAAGGTGCTCACCGCAGCCAGTTCAGCGTCGCTGTAACTGCGGGCGAAGTCAGGCATGCGCTGGTCGACCCGTGCTGCGGTTGGCGTGTGACCTTCCAGCAGTGTCGCCATCACGTTTCGGCCTTTGGGGTCGTTGACGGTTTTCAAACCGGCCAACCCGCCTGCCGGTGATTGCCGGCCACTGCCGTCGATCTGGTGACAGGCCACGCAGGTGTCGTTGAAGAGCTTCTGACCGAGACCCTTTTGCAGCGCCGCGTCATTCACTGCCATGGTCGGGCGAGGAATGCCTTCGCTTCTGGCCGGCGTGCTCTTGAGGTACACCGCGATGGCTTTCAGGTCAGCCGGGTCGAGATAGCGCAGGCTGTGCTCGACAGCGTCACCCATGGGACCGCCCGCGCCGCCGAAACCGGCCGCGTAGCCCTTCGACAGGTAGCTGACGATGGCGTCTTCCGGCCAGGCGCCGATGCCGTATTTCGCGTCGGAGCTGATGTTGTAGGCCATCCAGTTGCCCAGTTCAGCACCCGCCAGCGAGTTACCGGTGCTCATCGCCTGGAAGATATTGCGTGGCGTGTGGCACTCGCCGCAGTGGCCCGGGCCCTGCACCAGGTACGCGCCGCGATTCCATTCAGCCGATTGCTTGCTGTCCGGGACGAAGCGTTCGTTGGACGCGAAGATCGCGTTCCAGAACATCATTCCCCAGCGCTGATTGAACGGGAACGAAATCTTGTTCTCGGGCGGCATCTGCTTCACCGGCTCAAGGCTGAAAAGGTAACCCTTGATCGCCAGAATGTCTTCCCGGGACATCAGCGTGTACGAGGTGTAAGGGAAGGCCGGATAGTAATGCTTGCCGTCCTTGCCCACGCCCTTCTGCAGAGCGTCGACGAACTCGTCGTCGGTCCAGTTGCCGATACCGGTCTCTTTGTCCGGGGTGATGTTGGGCGAATACAGGCTGCCGAACGGCAACTTGAATTCCAGCCCGCCGGCGTACGGCTTGCCGCCCGGCACGACGTGGCAGGCCACGCAATCAGCGGCACGGGTCAGGTATTCGCCCTTGCTCATGGCCGGGGTGTCGCTCGCGTAAACGGTGCTGGCCAGCAAACCGGCCACAAGTCCGAGCGCAGTGTTGAAAACGTTCATGACGCGCTCCTTAAACAGTGAAATAGCCAAAGCGGCTCAACGGCAAACGACGCTCACGCACACCGGTTGCGGCGTATACCGCGTTGACCAGCGCGGCCGCAGCGGGCACGGCACCGGTCTCACCGACACCGCCAGGGGGCTCGACGCTCTCGACGATGTGCACCTCCACCGGTGGCGCATCGCTCATGCGGATCTGCCGATACTCGTGGAAGTTGGTCTGTTGCACTTGACCCTTCTCGACGAGGATTTCGTTGAACAGCGCAGCCGACAGACCGAACAGCGTGCCGCCTTCCATCTGCGACGCCACGGAGGTCGGGTTGGTAGCGAAACCGCAATCGATGACCGTCACCAGCCGTTTGATGCGCAGGCCTTTCTCGCCTTCCTTCTCTAGCTCGACGATGGTCGCGACGAAGCTGCCGAACACCGCCGTCACGGCCACGCCACGGCCTGAACCGGCTGGCAGCGGCTTGTCCCACTCCACCAGTTGCGCGGCCTTGGTCAGCACCGATTGGGCACGGGGTTGCGACTGCATCAGCGCCAGGCGGTATTTCACCGGATCGACCTTGGCGTTGTGCGCCAGCTCGTCGATGAAACACTCGATGGCATAGGTGCTGCGCAGCGGCCCGACGCCACGCCACCATGAGACCGGAATCACTTCCGGGTCGTGACGGATGTAGCGCACCTCTAAGTTGGGCAGGGTGTAGATCGGGTCCTTCGCCACTTCGACGGCATCGCCATCGACGCCGTCAGCCGGCAATGCGCCGATGTAGGCGGCGACCACCGAAGCACCGGCGATGCGATGCTCCCAGCCCACCGGGCGCAGGTCTTTGTCCAGCGCCGCATTGAGCCGGTCGACGTAGTGCGGACGATAACGGTCGTGGGTCATGTCCTCTTCGCGGCTCCAGATCAGCTTGATCGGGTAGCTCAACTGGCGCGCGATGTCCACGGCCTGGAAGATGTAGTCAGACTCCAGACGACGGCCGAAACCACCGCCGATCAACTGGTTGTGGATCACCACTTTTTCCACCGGCATGCCGCAGACTTTGGCAGCGCCCGCCTGGGCCATCCCCGGCGCCTGGCAGCCCACCCACAACTCGCAGGCGTCAGCACGCACGTGGGCGACGCAGGTCATCGGCTCCAGTGGTGAGTGGGACAGGAAGGGTTGTTCGTAGATGGCTTCGAAGCGGCTGGAGGCGTTTTTCAGCGCGCCGGCGATGTCACCGGATTGGTGTGCGAACACACCGTCGCCTGCGCTCGCCTCGAACAGCGATTTGTCCAGCTGCGCTGAATCCAGGCCGGCATGGGGGCCGAGGTCCCAGTCGATGGCCAGCGCCTTGAGCGCTTGCTGGCAGGACCAGAAATTGCTCGCCGTCACCGCCACCGCGTTGTCGAGCCGCACGATATCGCGCACGCCGGGGATATTGCGTGCAGCGTCTTCGTTCTTCACGCCGCGTAGTTTGCCGCCGTGGACCGGGCAGGTGAGGGTGGAGGCAATCAGCATCCCCGGCACTTGCAGGTCGATGGTGAATTTCGCGGTGCCGTTGACCTTGTTCGGGGTGTCCAGGCGCTGGACCGGTTTGCCCAGCAGCTTGAATTCGCTGACGGCCTTGAGCGGGATGTCGGTCGGCAGCGGCAACTTCGCGGCGGCATCCACCAGCTCGCCGTAACCGGCACTCTGACCGTTCGGGCCGATGACCCGACCGTTCTCGGCATGGCACTGGCTCGGCGCGACTTTCCAGCGCATCGCCGCGGCCTGAACCAGCACGATGCGCGCGCCGGCGCCGGCCTTGCGCAGGGGCTCCCAGCTGTAGCGGGTGGAGGTGGAACCGCCGGTGGCCTGAAAGCTCAGCAGCGCGTCGGTGTACAGCGCTGCATTGGGCGGCGCCTCGGTGATGGTGATCTGACTCAACGGCACTTCGAGCTCTTCGGCGACCATCATGGCGATGCCGGTCTGCACGCCCTGGCCCATTTCGATCTTCGGCGAAATCAGCGTGACGGCGCCGCTGTGATCAATGCGCACGAACGCGCCATAGCCCTGCTCGGCGTTGTCGCCCAGGCTCGCGCCCTTTACCAGATCGGCGGCGAAGCTACGGGTGACTGACGCCGGCAGGTAGGTGCCGATGACCAGTCCGCCCAGCAGCGCGCTGCCTTTGAGCAGCCCGCGACGCGAGAGCATCGCGGCAGATGATTGTGATTCGGACATGATGACTTCCTTCAGGCCTGGCTGACGCTTTTGATGGCGGCGCGAATGCGGGTGTAAGTAGCGCAGCGGCAGAGGTTGCCCGACATGGCGTTGACGATCTGCTCGTCGTTGGCTTTGGGGTGTTCCTGCAACAGCGCGACGGCGGACATGATTTGCCCCGGCTGGCAGTAGCCGCATTGCACGACTTCATGGTCCAGCCAGGCTTTCTGTACCGCCTGGCCCACAGCCTGCTCGCCGACGGCTTCGATGGTCGTGACCTTGCGGCCCGCCACGGCGCTGACCGGCAGTACGCATGAACGCACGGCCTGGCCGTCCAGGTGCACGGTGCACACGCCGCACTGGGCAATGCCGCAGCCGTACTTGGTGCCGGTCAGGCCCATCACGTCGCGCAGGACCCACAACAATGGCATGTCGTCGGCGACATCCAGGTCGTGCTCCTGGCCGTTAATCATCAATTTCTGCATCACACAACCTCAGACGGTCATCACGGTTGACGCACTGCGTCACGAGCAGGGTCGTGAGGCGGCATCAAGGCTTCGGTTTGTTTGAAAAAATAGCGCCGTGCCAGTGGCCAGCGCTTTATATAGGTCTGCTCGGACAGGTTCGGTCGGGACGAGTCAGCGGGATGAATGGTAGTACGTTCATCGTTGGAAATGTTTGATTGCGGGGAAAATATTTCCCAGGCGCTGTTAAATGACCCGCGACAACATGACGCGCTCCGGGAAAGTGCAGCGCCCGGATCTGCCGCACTGTAATGGGTATTGGCAAAGCGTTCATCAGTGGCACATAAAGTTGTGGGGTAACGGCATATGCAAAGGACTATTACGGGATTTGATCTAATGAATACGCGCATCGATGACAGTGATGGGTGGTATCGATTGTAAGTATTTATTATCTGCGCCGATCACGAACAGAATGGCCCCAGAAGCAAACGACAAGCCCTTTGCTTAATCACTACTCATGAACTTCTGGAGATTGACCATGAAAGTATTAACCTTCGCTGCCCTGTCCCTTGTCAGTGTATTCGCCGCTGCCGGCGAACGCCCGGCCACCCAACAGCAGCCCCTGACTCAGGTTGAACAATACAACCGTCACAAAGGCATCGACGTGGCTAAAGTGATCAGCATCAAAAATGCCCAAGACCCACAAAAAGTTGATGGTCCGGTGCAATCCACCATGGTTTATGTTGACCACGCTGGCGTGACTCACAGCCTTGATTACACCATCATGGGTTACGGTCGCCAAAATGGTTGATCGCCAGTGCCCTGGCGGCTTCAATCACAAACGCTATAAAAGAAACGCTGCATTGGATGCAGCGTTTTTTTTTTTGCGTGATTATCTAGCGGGAATATCACTTTCATTGAGCCTGAACGTACGCCGGCAGCTTATTTATTTAAGGGCGTGATTACCCTTTGCATGCTGCCCATGGATGAACTCCAGAAATGCTCTCAGCGGTGATGGCACGTAGCGCCGCCCCGGGTAATACAGAAAGGGCCCGCTGAAACTTGGCCACCAGGGTTCGAGCACCGGCTCAAGCAAGCCACTGTCGAGATGGGGGCGCAACCAGTCTTCGAACAATGAAACGATGCCCAGGCCGTCGATGGCGGTTTGCACGGCGAGGTCGACCGCGCCGCCAATTCGCACGGTCAATGGGCCGGTCGGGTCGACACGAACCACTTCGCCGTCGCGCTCGTATTCCCAAAGCGGCACGGAGCCGCTGGGGAATTTGCCGCGCAGGCAACTGTGGTTGAGCAGGTCCCGTGGATGCTCGGGCCGGCCCCGGGCGTCGAGGTACTCGGGCGATGCAGCGGTGGCGAAGCGCTGAACGCGCGGGCCGATGGGCACGGCGATCATGTCCTGTTCCAGGCGGTCGTCGTAGCGGATGCCCGCGTCGCAGCCGGCGGCGAGCATGTCGACGAAGCTTTCCTCTGTGACCACTTCCATGCGGATGTCCGGGTGCGCTTGCAGGAACGGCGTGATGATCCCTGGCAATATCAAGCGGGCTGCGCTGACCGGTACGTTGAGCCTGAGCGTGCCGGAAGGGCGGTCGCGGAAATCATTGACCACGTCCAGTGCCGATTCGACTTCGCCGAGGGCCGGGACAATCCGTTCCATCAGACGCGCGCCGGCTTCCGTCGGCACGACGCTGCGGGTGGTGCGATTGAGCAAGCGAACGCCCAGGCGCGATTCCATGCGTCGAACGGCGTCGCTGAGGCTCGACGCCGACTTGCCACTCAGCCGTGCCCCCTCACGAAAGCCGCCTGCATTGACGACGGCCACGAAGGCCAGCAAATCCTGAATGTCTGTTGCCATTGTCCGCTCGCTCGTACAACCCGTGCCGATTGCACCTGATTATCAGCGCATCGGTCAACGCCTATAGTCGCTGCACACACTTGATCACGAGGCGTCACCCATGAGCCAGGCCAGCAAAGCAGGACACTTTTCATTCGGCGGTCGCACCGTCAACCGCATGGGCTACGGCGCCATGCAACTCGCCGGACCGGGTGTTTACGGACCGCCGAAAGACCACGTTGCCGCCATCGCGGTGCTGCGTGAAGCGCTGGCGGCCGGCGTCAACCATATCGACACTGCCGACTTCTACGGCCCCCATGTGACGAACCGGCTGATCCGCGAGGCCCTGCACCCTTATGCCGACGAGCTGTTGATTGTCACCAAGGTGGGCGCATCGCGAGGCACCGACGCTTCATGGAATGCCGCCAACAGCCCGGCGGAGTTGGTGAGTGCGGTGCACGACAATCTGCGCAATCTCGGCGTCGAAGCGCTGCACGTGGTGAATTTCAGGGCGTGGGGCACCGGGCATTCGCCGGACGAGACGTCGATTGCCGAGCAGTTCAGCGCGTTGGCCGAGTTGCAGCGTCAGGGCCTGATTCAGCATCTTGGCCTGAGCAATGTCAGCGCGAAGCAGGTCGCCGAGGCGCAGAGCATTGCCGAGGTGGTCTGCGTGCAGAACCACTACAACCTGGCACACCGCGCTGATGAGCAACTTATCGCCGAGCTTGGCAAACAGGGCATCGCCTACGTGCCGTTCTTCCCGCTGGGTGGCTTCACGCCCTTGCAGTCGCAGACGCTGTCGGCTGTCGCCACACGCCTCGATACCTCGCCGATGTGCGTGGCCCTGGCGTGGCTGCTGCAGCGTGCGCCCAACCTGCTGTTGATCCCGGGCACCTCCTTGGTGGCGCATCTGCACGAGAACCTCACGGCCGCCGAGCTGGTGATTCCAAAAGAGATGCTCGCCGAACTCGACGGGCAGGGCGCCTGACGCCTTCCCGGCTGAAGCCGGTCCCACTAGAGGAATGCGTGCTGTCAGTGGGACCGGCTTTAGCCGGGAAGAGGCCGGTGTGAACGCCCTCAGATTTGCAGTGTGGCCACTGACGCCTTCCCGGCCGAAGCCGGTCCTACATCCAGCATATGCGGTGCATCTGGATGGATGCGGTGTCCTTGTGGGACCGGCTTTAGCCGGGAAGAGGCCGGAGTGAACAGCATCGGTTTTGCAGTGTGACGACCGACGCTTTCCCGGCTGAAGCCGGTCCTACATCCAGCATATGCGGTGCATCTGGATGGATGCGGTGTCCTTGTGGGACCGGCTTTAGCCGGGAAGAGGCCGGTGTGAACGCCCTCAGATTTTCAGTGTGGCCACTGACGCTTTCCCGGCTGAAGCCGGTCCCACAGGGATCGACGGTGTGTCAGAGCCTCACTCACCGCCTGGAGTTGCTTCAATCGAGGTCCGACGCATCATGCCGTTCCGGTACCTGGGTGGCTTTATCGCCCCAGGTCCTGTTGACCCGCATTCCTCGAATCACTGCCGGGCGTTGCGCAATGCTTTCGGCCCAGCGTTGCACGTGGGTGTATTCGTGGGCGGCGAGGAATTCGGCGGCGCCGTACACGGTGTTGCGCACCACTTGCCCGTACCACGACCACACGGCGATGTCCGCAATCGTGTAGCTGTCGCCGGCCAGATAAGGGCTTTCGCTGAGGCGCCGATTCAGCACGTCCAGCTGACGCTTGGCTTCCATGGTGAAGCGGTCGATCGCGTATTCGAACTTCTCCGGTGCGTACACATAAAAGTGCCCGAAGCCCCCACCCAGATACGGCGCAGCGCCCATCTGCCAGAACAGCCAGTTCAGGGTTTCGGTGCGGCCGGCCAGGTCCTTGGGCAGCAACTCGCCAAACTTCTCCGCCAGATACAGCAGTATCGAACCGGACTCGAACACGCGAATGTTGGGTTCAACGCTGCGATCCAGCAGCGCCGGGATTTTCGAATTGGGGTTGATGTCGACGAAGCCGCTGCCGAACTGATCCCCCTCGCCAATACGAATCAGCCAGGCGTCGTATTCGCCGCCGCTGTGGCCGAGGGCGAGCAGCTCTTCCAGCAGGATCGTCACCTTGACGCCGTTGGGCGTGGCCAGTGAATACAGCTGCAGCGGATGCTTGCCGACCGGCAGGAGCTTTTCGTGGGTCGGCCCGGCCGTCGGGCGGTTGATGCTGGCGAACTGGCCGCCGGAGGGCGCTTCGTGCTTCCACACGGTAGGCGGGACGTAAGGTGCCTTGCTCATTGAACACTTCTCCTGAGGGTCAGTTTTAGCGGGAAGAATCGAGGCGCGCTGGCCCCGACCCTTTAACGATGTTTATCGAGCAGAAGACAGCGGTGGCGTGCGCGGCGGGATCTGGCGCTTGCTACCGATGGCTTCGAACGCCGACGCGAAACGCAGCAGGGCGGAATCGTCGTAAGCCCGGCCGGCGAAGGTCAGGCCCACGGGCATGCCAATGTCGGCCATGACGCCCATCGGCACGGTCACGGTGGGCACGCCCAGGTGACGGATCGCGAGGTTGCCGTTGGCGACCCACACGCCGTTGCTCCAGGCGATATCCGCCGAGGCCGGATTGACGTCGGCATCAGCCGGGGCCACGTCGGCCACGGTCGGGAACAGCACCGCATCCAGCCCGAGCTTCTGCATCCAGTCTTCGAGGTCAATGCGGCGCGTATGTTCCAGCCCGCGCAAGCCGTCCGCCAGGGTGTCGATCCGGTCCCACGGCGTGATGCCGCGCTGGGCCATCTTCACGTACTCGTCCATGCCCGCGGCGAGATCGCCCTCGCGGTTGGGCAGGGTGCCGGGGTCGTGGGGGAAAATCAGCGGGCCGTTGACGTCGGCCAGGCGATTCAGTTTCGAGTCGCCGTTGGCTTGTAGAAAGTCATCGAAGGCCCAGGCGGTGAGGTCCCACAGTTCGTGGTGCAGAAACTCCTTGGAGACAATGCCGCGGTTGTACACCGTCGGCGCGCCGGGGCGATCGCCCTCGCAGTTGGAGACCAGCGGGAAATCCACCTCGATGACTTCAGCGCCCTGGGCTTCGAGTGCCTTGCGCGCCTGTTCCCACAGATCGATCACAGACGCGCGGGTCATGATGCGCTGGCCGGTAGGGCCGCCAATGCCCGGTGCTTCCGACGTACCGGCTTGCGGGTCGGCATTGATGTACATGCGCGGCACGCCGAAGCGTTTGCCCGCCAGGGTTTGCGGGCTGGCGGCAAGCTCGGCATAGGACGCCGGGCGCACGGTGTCGACCGAGGGAATCGGCACCCACGGCTGCAAGCGCCACAGGTCGCCGCGGGTGTCGGGGTCTTCGGCGACCACCACGTCCAGCACTTCGAGCAGGTCAGCCATGGTCCGGGCGAAGGGCACGACCACGTCCATCGTCGGCGTCAGCGGCCAGTTGCCGCGCACCGAAATCACCCCGCGCGACGGCGTGTAGGCGCACAGGCCGTTATTCGATGCAGGGCCACGGCCGCTCGACCAGGTTTCTTCGGCGAGGCCGAACGCCGCGAAACTCGCCGCCGTTGCAGTGCCGGCGCCATTGGACGAACCGGACGCAAACGGCGCCGTCAGGAAGCCCGCGTTGTAGGGGCTTTCGGCGCGGCCATACACGCCACGTTGCATGCCGCCATTGGCCATCGGCGGCATGTTGGTTTTGCCCAGACAGATCGCGCCGGCGCCACGCAGCCGCTCGATGGTGAACGCGTCGCGGTGGGCGACCAGTTCGGCAAACGCCGGGCTGCCCGACGCGGCCGTGAGCCCCTTGACCAGATAACTGTCTTTGGCGGTGTAGGGAATGCCGTCGAGGGGGCCGAGGGTTTCGCCTCGCGCTCGACGCTCATCGGAAGCCCGGGCTTCCTCAAGTGCTTTTGGATTGCGCACGACCACGGCATTGAGCGCGGTAGCGGTGTTGGTGCCGTCATAGGCATCGATTCTGGCGAGGTAGGCCTGGACCAGTTCGACGGCGGTGGTCTGGCCGGCTTCAAGTGCGGCGCGCAGATGTTTGATCGAGACTTCGGTGACTTCGATCATGACTGTAACGACCATGAGCCGGGGAGTGGAGGGCAAGGTGTCAGAATAAACGTTGGCATATCGCTTCCCGTTGCGCGGCAGGGCCGGGCTGGTTTGAAGCCGAACTAAGGCGTGGGTGTGCAACGCGGCTCAGGTCGACAGGCGTATTCGTGTGACGCACATTATGCCTTCGCCCTGTGTTTGTCGCGAGGCTTGCGCTGGGGCTCAATGTCGGCACCGTTCAGGAAGTTGGCGGTCGCCGGACACGTGCTATGGCGAAAGGCTTACACGACGTCAGGCAATGTCGCCCTGTACAGAGACCCTCGACGAGCGCAATCTTAAACCCATCAACGGAGGCGCTGGATGTGCTTCTTAGGTCATGGATGATCCACCATTTGCCGGGACGGCTGCTGACAGGATGTTGGAATGGTGTTGATAGAAAAGAACCCGCTCAGGCGGGTTTTTTATTGCCCTGGATAAAGTGGGCGGCGCTCTTAAGGCAAATTGCGCGGGGCGCCTGGGCCGACTTCTGTGGTTAACTCCTGCGCATCATTTTCGTGGCAGGCCTTGCAATGACTCCCCATCATGGCGCGCACCGGCAAGTCATCGGCATGTGGTTGATGGCGGGCGTGGCGCTGATGTTCGCCAGTCATGACGCGATTTCCAAGACGCTGATCTATTCCCTGCCGGTGATCTTCGTCGCGTGGGCGCGCTACCTCGTTCACTCGACGCTGGTGACCACCGTGCTGCTGCGCAACGGCGGCGCAAAAGTCTTCCACACCCGACGGCCCTGGCTGCACCTGCTGCGGGCGGTGGTCCTGCTCGCCGACAGCCTGTCTTTCCTGTTTGGCCTGACCCACGTGCCGATTGCCGAATCCACGGCGGTGGTCTTCCTGGCGCCTGCATTCGTCACGATCCTGTCGCCGCTGATCTTCGGCATCAAGGCGGATCGCTGGCAGTGGGGCTCGGTGGTGCTTGGCTTCATCGGCGTGCTGGTGATCATCAACCCGGCCAGCGATGCCTTTTCACTGTGGATGCTGTTCCCCTTGGCGACCGCGCTGTTCTTTGCGCTGTATCAACTGCTCACGCAACTGGCGGGGGAGACCGACAGCCCGTCGGTGTGCAGCTTCTACGTCGGCGTTTTTTGCACCCTTATCCTCAGCGCGATTGTGCCGTTCTACTGGGCCGATCCCGATTGGCTCCAGTTGGGCTTGCTGCTCGTGCTCGGCGGTCTGGGTTTGTGCGCGCATTTTCTGATGGCCAAATCCTACCGCTACGCGTCCTCGTCCGTGCTCGCACCGCTGGGTTACCTGCAGATCATCTTCGCGGTGGCTTACGGGATTCTGCTGTTCGGCAACTACCCGGGCAGTGCCTCGATGTTTGGCATCGGGCTTGTCTTCATCAGCGGCCTGATGGTTTACGCCAGACGCCAACCCGTGGCGCCTGCGAGCCAGCTCTGATCCGGGATTAAGGGGTGTCAGGCGTTCTCATTGCCAGGACGGGTGAAGGAAAAGCGGTGGATATCGACCCGCAGTTGCCAGCCCTGATTCGCCCAATAGGTTGCTGCGGCCGGGTTGGTCTTGAGCACGTCGATGTGGCATTTGTGAATGCCTTCCGCTTCAAGCCTGGCCAGGCAGCGCTCGACCAATGCCTGCCCGATCCCTTGCCGCCGATACTCAGGCAGCACCAGCAAATGCTGCAAATACCTGCGCCGACCGTCATGACCCGACATGACACAGCCGAAGATGCGCGAATCTTCCTCTGCGACGAAGCTCAATCCGGGGTTGCGCAACAGATACCGCTCGGTGGACTCCCGGGAATCTGCGTCACGCAAGGAAATGCCCGGTGTGTCGCGCATCAGTTGGGTGATGGCGTCGTAATCGTCCAGGGTCATGGGGCGGATGGTGGGCATGGGGCACCTTCTTAGATCAAGAGCGTCTGCCTGGGGGCAGACTGTTTCGCCTTCGGCGAGTTACTTTTGAAAAGCACCAAAAGTAAGCAAAAGTGCCTGCTCCCGGTTTGGCCCCTCCTGCGTCGGGGTTCCTTCACTCCGGTCTCGCTCCGTGGGCCCGCCGCCATCCGCCATCCATGGCGGGGGGCGGCTCTCGCGGCATCCATGCCGCTCGGCCCACTCCGCGAGACCTGCGTTCAGCCTGCACCCAAGTCGCGTTTGGCGGTGTTTGGGCTTTTTGCGCATGAAGATCAAAAGCAACGGCAACGGCAACGGCAACGGCTTCCCGGCTAAAGCCGGTCCTACGATGTGCGCGTTGTGTCAGAGATCCTTGATCGTTCCCACGCTCTGCGTGGGAATGCATCCTGTGACGCTCCGCGTCACCTACCCCAGCCTGAATGCGCGTCGTCTGCGGGACGCGGAGCGTCCGGGGCGACGTTACCACGCGGAGCGTGGGAACGATCAGAGTGAAAGTGCGGTCACCCCCGACCGTAGGACCGGCTTTAGCCGGGAAGCTGTTGATCTGCTGTTGACCTGCTTTTGATCTTCATACGCAGAAGGTCCAGACACCGCCAATCGCGACTTGGGTGCAGGCCGAACGCAGACGACGCGCAGTGGGCCGAGCGGCATGGATGCCGCGAGAGCGCCGTCAGGACATGGATGTCCGTTCGGCGCGGGCCCACGGAGTGTCGTCGGAGTGAGGGAATTCCGACGCAGGAGGAACCTAGCCAGGAGCAAGCACCCTTGGTTACTTGGGGTGCTTTTCCAAGTAACTCGCCGAAGGCGAAACGTCTGCCGTTAGGCAGATGCTCTTGACCTAAACAACTGCCGCGACTCATCTGATCCGTATTTATAAGCCTTAGCTGAATCTGTACTGAAACAGCGGCAACCCTCAAAATCACTTCACTCCCGGCAGACCGATCAAGCCGACCGGTCGCCATCATCCGGCTCGAATCCCCAGTACTTCATACCTGTGTAGGAGAAACCCATGGCCAAGCTCGCAATCTTCCTGTTCGGCTTTCTCGCCCTGACACTCATGATCGGCGCGCTCGCCACAATCTCCCCGACCTGATCACCCCCGCGCTCCCCGCCCCCTGACGGCAGACACAACTCTGCCGTTTCCGCGTTCCCCTGAAAAACGTGAAACCCCAAACCCCAAACCCCAAACCCCAAACCCCAAACCCCCAGTCGCCATTCATCCGCCAACCCCCATCCCCTCCCTTGACGGCCATTTGTAACGGGACAATACTCGGCGCAGATTCATATAGATGACTAAATAACTACAACAGCGAAGCACCTCCATGAACCGACTCTCCAGTGATGTCCGCTTGCCGCTCTACCAACGCCTGCGCGACCAGCTCGCCGAACAGATCGCCAACAACCGCTGGCGGCCGGGTGAGGCCATTCCCACCGAAGCCGCGCTGTCCAGCGAGTACTGCCTGTCCACTGGCACGGTGCGCAAAGCCATCGACATGCTGGTCAACGAAAACATCCTGGAACGCCAACAGGGCCGCGGCACCTTCATTCGCCGGCCACAGTTCCAGTCCTCGCTGTTCCGCTTCTTCCGTTTTCAAAGCGCCTCCGGCGAACGCCAGGTGCCGGAGAGCCGCATCCTCTCCATCGAAGCCGTCACCGCGCCATCGGCCGTTTCCCACGCCCTCGGTCTGCCGCTGGACGCGCAAGTGATTCGCCTGATCCGCCTGCGTTTGCTCGACGCTCAGCCCGTCCTCGCCGAAGAAATCTGGCTGCCCCAAGTGCAATTTCAGACACTGCTGGAAATCGACCTCAGCCGCCAGGGCCCGCTGCTCTATCCCATTTACGAAGAGCAGTGCGGCCAGGTCGTGGCCTACGCCGAAGAGACCCTGACCGCTGAAGCCATCAACGAGACCCACGCGCGGCTGCTGCAAGTGCCGGTCAACAGCCCGGTGGTGGTGATCGAGCGGTTGGCGCGCAACTACGCCGGACAACCGCTGGAATGGCGCCGTTCCCGCGGCCATGCCAGCCACTTCCGCTACAGCGTCGACATCCGCTGAGCCGCGCCGTCGAGCGCCAACAGCTGCACCCGAGCCCGTCACGCAGAACGGGCCCGAGAACATCTGCCGCATCACCCTCATAAGGACAAAAACCATGTTCAACTGGTATCGCCAAGTCACTCCTCGGGAGCGCAAGACGTTCTGGGCCTGCTTCGGCGGATGGTCGCTGGACGCCCTCGAAGTTCAGATGTTCGGCCTGGCGATTCCGGCGCTGATCGCCGCGTTTGCCTTGAGCAAGGGCGACGCCGGCCTGATCAGTGGCGTGACGCTGATCACCTCGGCGCTGGGTGGCTGGGTGGGCGGCACGCTGTCGGACCGCTACGGCCGGGTGCGCACGCTGCAGTGGATGATCCTCTGGTTCTCGTTCTTCACCTTTCTGTCGGCGTTCGTCACCGGCTTCAGTTCGCTGCTGATCGTCAAGGCGCTGCAGGGCTTCGGCATCGGCGGCGAGTGGGCGGCAGGCGCCGTGTTGATGGCCGAAACCATCAACCCGACATACCGCGGCAAGGTCATGGGCACCGTACAGAGCGCCTGGGCAGTGGGCTGGGGCCTGGCCGTCGGGGTGTTTACCCTGATCTATTCTTTTGTGCCTCAGGACATGGCCTGGCGAGTGATGTTTCTGGTCGGACTGCTGCCGTCGCTGCTGATCATCTGGGTGCGCCGCAACGTCGAGGAGCCGGACAGCTTCCAGCGCTTGCAAAAAGACAACGCCATCCCCCAGAGCTTTTTCAAGTCATTGGCCGGCATCTTCCGCCCGGAACTGATCCGCGTGACGCTGTTGGGCGGATTGCTCGGCCTCGGCGCCCACGGCGGTTATCACGCGGTGATGACCTGGCTGCCGACGTTCCTGAAAACCGAACGCAACCTGTCGGTCCTCAACTCTGGGGGCTACCTGGCGGTGATCATCGTCGCGTTCTGGTGCGGCTGCATCGCCAGCGGCTTTCTGATCGACCGCATTGGCCGACGCATGAACATCGTGCTGTTCGCCCTGTGCTGCGTCATCACTGTGCAGTGCTACGTGTTCCTGCCGCTGACCAACACGCAGATGCTGTTCCTGGGTTTCCCGCTGGGCTTCTTTGCCGCCGGCATCCCGGCCAGCCTCGGCGCGCTGTTCAACGAGCTGTACCCGGCTGACGTGCGCGGGGCAGGGGTGGGCTTCTGCTACAACTTCGGCCGCGTGCTGTCCTCCGTGTTCCCGTTTCTGGTGGGCCACATGAGCGAATCGATGTCGCTGGGTTCGGCCATCGGCATCGACGCCGGGATCGCCTATGGCGTTGCTGTGATTGCCGCCTTGTGCCTGCCGGAAACCCGCGGTCGCAGCCTGGAAGCGATCCCGACTGCCGGCGCCTCCGCAGACCCACGCAGCGAAGCAGCCAGCGCCTGATTTTTGATTCCGCGCGGCGCCCTTTGCGTTGCGCCTCTTTTGACAGATGAGATCCATGTCCGACCTCTTTTCCACCTCTCCCGCGTCGATCCTTGGCATCGACGGTCACGCACACGTCTTCAGCAGAGAGCTGGACCTGACATCGGCACGACGCTATTCACCTGACTACGACGCCACGCTGGCGATGTACCGACATCAACTTCATCAGCACGGCCTGAGCCACGGCGTGCTGGTGCAGCCGAGCTTTCTCGGCACGGATAACCGCTACTTGCTCGACGCCCTTCAACAGGCGCCGGATCAACTGCGCGGCGTGGTGGTGGTCGAGCGCGACATCAGCCGTGCCGCGCTGGAAGAGATGGATCGGCTGGGCGTCGTCGGCGTGCGTCTGAACCTGATGGGCAAGGCGCTGCCGGACTTCTCCGAGCCACAGTGGCGGGTGTTTTTCGGGCACATCGCCGCCCTCGACTGGCACGTTGAAGTGCACCGCCAAGTCGCGGACCTGCCGGCGCTGCTGGCCGGGCTGATGCCGTTCGGGATGAAGATCGTGATCGATCACTTGGGTCGCCCCGATGCCCGATTGGGCTTCGATCAACCGGGGTTTCGGCAGATGCTGGAGCTGGGCCGCAGCGGGCAACTGTGGATGAAGGTGTCGGGGATTTACCGTCTGGAGGGCAACGCGCAAGAGAATCTCGATTTCGCTCGCGCCGCCATGCCGCTGCTGGTCGATACGTTCGGTCAGCAGCGGCTGGTCTGGGGCAGTGACTGGCCCCATACCCAGCATGAACGCAGTGTCAGCTATGGTTCTGTGGTCGAACAGCTGCAGGCGCTGGGCTGCACCGCGCAATTGATGCATTCCCTGCTGATCGAGGCGCCCCAGGTACTGTTTGATTTCGCGCTGACCGCCACCTGATCAAGGCCTGATCCGGTGAATCTATCGGTTGGTCATCTCGCTCAAGGCCGGCTGATGTACGGCCGGTCGGGATCGTCCCGCGGGCTGTGAATACTGATCCGCCGGGCCTTGGCTCCTTGGGGTTCGACGCGCAGCAGGAAGACGATCAGCAAGCCGTTCTTGAAGGTCGCGCCCTGTACCTCGATGTGATCGGCCAGATGAAAAACCAGGCGGAACGGGCCGTGGGCGATGCCCTGATGCAGGTACGTCACGCCGCCGTCGGTGTGCGCCTCACCCCCGCAAACAGTGAGCACGTTTCTTTCCAGGGTCAGGTCAAGGTCAGCGGCGGTGAGTCCTGCCGTGGCGATCACGATCCGGTAATGATCGGTGCCGTATCGTTCGACGTTATGAGGGGGGCCGCTGGCGTTTATCTCGCTGTGCAGGGCAGATTCAAAAAAATCGTTGAAGCGATCAAAGCCCACTGATTGCCGGAACAACGGGGCCAGTGAAGCGGTGGTGGCCATGCCTGAATCTCCTGGAGATTGCCACGGTGATCAAGACGCCGGTCGACGCCGGCTCTGCACTTGATTCTGTATTCAGAGTTAGGCTCAAGCGCCAGAAAATACAAGCACCTCCGTTAAATACTCCGCTAACACAATCACTCTATCGTCGCCCAAACATTTGCCTATTAGACGGCAGGTCAGAGTCGGCTAATCTTGTGCGGGTGCTAGCCTGGGCTGTCTCGTTGATGGCCGAATACGTAAAAAGTAAACAAGAAGGTGATTAGACCATGTCGACAGAATCGAAATGCCCGTTCAACCACGCAGCTGGAGGCGGGACGACAAACCGCGACTGGTGGCCGAACCAGCTGAATCTCAAGATTCTTCATCAGCACTCCTCGTTGTCTGACCCGATGAGCGAGGGCTTCGATTACGCCAACGAATTCAAAAGCCTCGATTTTGCCGCCGTCAAACGCGACCTGCTTGAGGTCATGACACAATCCCAGGACTGGTGGCCTGCCGACTTCGGGCATTACGGTCCACTGTTCGTCCGCATGGCCTGGCACAGCGCCGGGACCTATCGCACCGGTGACGGCCGTGGCGGCGCAGGCGCCGGTCAGCAGCGTTTCGCGCCGCTCAACAGCTGGCCGGACAACGTCAACCTCGACAAGGCGCGCCGCCTGATCTGGCCGGTGAAGCAAAAATACGGCAGCAAGATTTCCTGGGCCGACCTGATCGTGCTCACCGGCAACGTGGCGCTGGAGTCCATGGGCTTCAAAACCTTTGGCTTCTCTGGTGGACGCGCCGATGTCTGGGAACCGGACGAGGACGTGTACTGGGGCGCCGAAACCACCTGGCTCGGCGGTGAAGACCGCTACGGCGCGCACAAAGACATGCAACAGCCGGGCGAGGGCACGCTGGTTGCAGAGCCCGAGCACCACAGCGAAGAGGAGACCCGCACCGCCAACGGTGAGCGCAATCTCGAAAACCCGCTGGCCGCCGTGCAGATGGGCTTGATCTACGTGAACCCTGAAGGCCCGGAAGGCGTGCCTGATCCTGCGGCATCCGCTCGAGACATCCGCGAGACCTTCGGCCGCATGGCCATGAATGACGAAGAAACCGTGGCCCTCATCGCAGGCGGCCACGCCTTCGGCAAGACCCACGGTGCCGGACCTGCTGACAACGTAGGCGCAGAGCCGGAAGCAGCGGGCCTTGAAGAGCAAGGTCTGGGCTGGCGTAACAGTTTCGGCTCCGGCAAGGCCGGCGACACCATCACCAGTGGCCTGGAAGTGACCTGGACGTCGACCCCGACCCGGTGGAGCAACGAATACCTGGAAAACCTGTTTGGCTTCGAGTGGGAGTTGACCAAGAGTCCTGCAGGAGCTCATCAGTGGAGGCCGAAAAATGGCGCGGGCGCGGGCAAGATTCCTCATGCCCATGATCCGGCCAAGCGCCAGGAACCGCGCATGCTGACGTCCGACCTGGCCCTGCGCGTGGACCCTGCCTACGAGCTGATCTCCCGTCGCTTCCTGGAAAACCCTGACCAGTTGGCGGATGCGTTCGCCCGCGCCTGGTTCAAGTTGACCCACCGTGACATGGGGCCGCTGGCTCGTTACCTTGGTCCGGAAATGCCTGCTGAAGAACTGCTCTGGCAGGACCCGATTCCCGAGGTCAACCACCCGCTGGTGGACGACAACGATGTGACTGCGCTTAAGGCAAAAGTCCTTGCCTCAGGGCTGTCGGTTTCGCAACTGGTCTCCACGGCTTGGGCAGCGGCGTCCACTTTCCGTGGCTCCGACAAGCGCGGCGGTGCCAACGGCGGCCGTCTGCGTCTGGCCCCACAGAAAGACTGGGCGGTCAACCACCCGGCCAATCTGGCTAGCGTGCTGCAAACGCTGGAGCGTGTTCGCAGTGAATTCAACGGTGCCCAGTCTGGCGGCAAGCAGATCTCGCTGGCTGACTTGATCGTCCTCGGCGGCAGCGCGGGGATCGAACAGGCGGCGAAAGATGCCGGTCATCACGTCACAGTGCCGTTCACCCCGGGCCGCGCAGATGCTTCCCAAGAGCAGACCGACGTCGAGTCGTTCGGCTTTCTGGAGCCCATCGCCGATGGTTTCCGTAACTACCTCAAGGGTCGCTACCGCGTCTCGGCGGAGAAGCTGCTGGTCGATAAAGCCCAACTGCTGACCCTGACGGCTCCGCAGATGACCGTCCTGGTCGGCGGGCTGCGCGTGCTGGACATCAATGTCGGGCACAGTCAGCACGGCGTCCTGACCCAGAAGCCAGGTGTTCTCACCAATGACTTCTTCAAGAATCTGTTGGACATGGGCGTGGAGTGGAAGGGCGTGTCGGGCGGCAATGAGCTGTTTGAAGCCCGTGATCGCACTACCGGCAAACTCAAATGGACAGGGACCCGGGTCGACCTGGTGTTCAGCTCGCACGCTCAATTGCGTGCCGTCGCTGAGGTGTACGCCAGTGCGGATGGTCAGCAGAAGTTCGTCGAGGACTTCGTCGCCGCGTGGACCAAAGTGATGGAGCTGGACCGCTTTGATCTTGCCTGAGGTCAGGCGTCTTTAGCCTTCAGCGCGTCATAACCAACGCCTCCCTTGTGGAGGCGTTGTTTTTTCTCCACGGATATTGGGCGCTGCCGAAATCCACTGTAGGAGCGCGCTTGCCCGCGAAGACGTCGGCAGACTCAACATCGTACTCGCCTGACACACCGCAATTCGCGGGCAAGCGCGCTCCTACACCCCTGCGGTTCGACTCTGATTTTGGGCTCTGCCGAAATCCACTGTAGGAACCGGCTTGCTGGCGAACGCGGCGTGTCAGTCACGTTGAGGGTGGCGGCTAACGCTGGTTTGCCAGCAAGCCGGCTCCTACGGATGCGCGAGGTAACCGGTAACCGTTGTTCGGCAAGGCATCGCATCCGCTGATGCGGAGCTGTGAATGCTCACCAGCGCATCCTGTTTCGTTTTGTGACGTCGGATAGGCGTAGTCCAAACCCTCGCGAATACTGCGCGGCGCTGGATTGTCGTGACTTCATAAAAAGGATGGATGTGGCTGTGAATACGGATGATCGACGAATTTCAGAAGAGGCTGTGGCCTTTGCCAAGGCGAACAGGAAGGAGATAGCAAAGAGGCTGACGGATCCTTTGGTTTACCTCTCAGAGGATTCGCCCGTATCGGTGTTTATGGCGGGCTCACCTGGGGCCGGTAAAACTGAGGCATCTCTGGAGTTTCTCACTCGATTCGGCGGTAGTGTGCTGCGCATCGATCCGGATACCTATCGCGCCGAATTGCCCGGGTACACGGGTAGTAATTCTTCGCTTTTTCAACGAGCGGTTTCTGTATTGGTGTCTGCCGTTCACGACGAGGCGTTGCGGCTGCAGCAATCATTTCTGCTGGACGGCACCGCATCAAATTTCGATACGGTTTCACTCAACATCCGGCGCTCGCTCAAGCGGGGTCGTTTTGTGTTAGTGCTCTACGTTTATCAAAATCCCGAGAGAGCCTGGGAGTTTGTTCAGGCGCGAGAAAAAGTGGAGGGCCGGAATATCCCGATGCACGGCTTCGTGGACCAATACTTTGCCGCCCGGGAAATGGTGAATCGTTTGAAATACGAGTTCGGCCATGCAGTGACCGTCGATATTTTTATCAAGAATCATGACGGCTCTACCAAGGCTTACCGGCAGAACATCCAGCAAATTGACACTCACATACCCGAAATCTATGATCGGGCATCGCTTGAGCGCAGGCTAAATTCCAGGAGGTACGAATAATGACTGGTCCACAAAAACTCAAAACGGTGAAGTCGACGCCATTTTCCGATTTCGTCCGCAACGCCACCTTCGAGGAGAAGGAGCGGGTTTATCTGGAGGTCATGGAGAAAGCCTGGGCGCGGCAGGAAAAGATCATCGAGCAATCCCGGAAAATGTAACGCCCCTCCATAGACGAAGCCGCCCTTGAGGCGGCTTTGTCGTCTTAGCTTGCAGCTTGCAGCTTGCAGCTTGCAGCTTGCAGCTCAACGCCTCACCCCAACGCCAGCACCCGCCTGCATTCCAGCACCAGGCTCGCGCCGCCTGAAGGGCTGCTGCCGATGCGCAGTTTGAAGCCGTGCAGGTTGACGATCGCGGCGACGATGGACAATCCCAGGCCGAAGCCGCTTTGCTGATTGCCGTTTTCGCTTCGGTAGAAACGCTTGAACACGGCCTCGCGTTCGGCGTCGGGGATGCCGGGGCCGGTGTCCTGTACTTCGATGAAGGTGGTGTCACCTTCGGCGCGGGCGATGAGCAGGACCTGCCCGCCCGGCGGGGTGAATTTGATCGAGTTGCTTAGCAGGTTCGACAGCGCCTCGAACAGCAAGGCCCGATCACCCACCATCGGCGGCAGGCGCTCGGCGACTTTCAGTTGCAACGAAACGCGGCCTTCTTCGGCCAGCGGCAGGTAGAAATCGTGCAATTCCTGCAACAGCGGCTGCGGATCGAGCGGGCCGAACGCCGAGCGCCGCTGGTGATCTTCCAGTTCGGAGATCCGCAGCAATCCGCGAAAGCGCGCCATCAGCGTGTCGGCGTCGGCGATCACCTGGGCCATCTGCTCGCCCAGGGCAGAATCTTCCGGTGACTGTTGCTGGATTCGATAAAGCTGCGCACGCAGGCGCGTAAGTGGCGTGCGCAGGTCGTGGGCGATGTTGTCGCAGACACCCTTGACCTCATTCATCAGGCGCTCGATGCGGTCGAGCATGGCGTTGACGATGTCGGCGAGCATGTCCAGTTCGTCGCGGCGGTCCGACACCGGCAGGCGGCGGGCCAGGTCTCCGGTGACGATCGCTTCGGCGCTGGCCTGGATCGCGCGGATGCGTCGCAGCGGGCGGCGCCCCAGCAAGTGCCAGCCGGCGATACCCGGAATGATGGTCAGCGAAATCCCCCACAGCAGCGCGCGCAGGATCAGCGTGGTCACGGCGAACAACGAACCGTTATCGCGCACCAGAATCAGCCAGCGATCATCCAGCGTATGGATCGCCACGGCGTCGCAGCCCGAGCTGGGCAGGTCCGGGTCGTCGGAATCGATGCAGGTGTCCAGTTCCTGGATTTCCCCGGTCAGCTTGAGGCCGTCGGGAATGCTCTGGATCGGGCCGCTGATGGGTTGCATGTTCTTGTCGAACAGGCCGTATGCGTCGACCGAGCGTATGTCGAATTTGTCGCTGCTGCGCAACGCGTCGTCCAGCTGCGCGCCTTCAAAGCGCGAGAACAACTGCTGGCGCTGCATCAACGAGTGACGGGCGAGGGTGTTGAGGTAACTGGTGACTTCCCAGTACAGCACCCCCATCAGGATGCTGCTCCAGGCCACAAACAGGAAACTGTACAGCGCCAGCAGCCGGCTGCTGGAGGAGCGCCAGCCCTTAGACGGGTTCGGCAATGACATAACCTGAGCCTCGAACGGTACGTATCAGCGGCGTCAGGGTAGGGGGATCGATTTTCTTGCGCAAGCGACCGATGTGGACGTCGATCAGGTTGGTGCCGGGATCGAAGTGATAACCCCAGACTTCTTCGAAAATCATCATGCGGGTGATGATCTGCCCGCTGTTGCGCATCAGGAATTCCAGCAGCTTGTATTCGGTCGGCAGCAGGTTCAGCGGCTGCCCGGCGCGGCTGGCTTCGCGGGTGATCAGATTGAGTTCGAGGTCGGCGACCTTGAGCATGGTCTCGGCCTGGGTCCCCGGATTGCTGCGGCGCAGCAGGACTTCCACCCGCGCGGCCATTTCGTCGGAGGCGAAGGGTTTCGACAGGTAGTCGTCCCCGCCGGCACGCAGCCCGCGCACGCGTTCGTCGACGTCCGACAACGCGCTGATCATCAGGATCGGGGTGGCAATGCCCAGGGCGCGCATGGTGGTGACAATCGCCAGGCCGTCAACTTCCGGCAGCATGCGGTCGAGGGTGATCAGGTCGTAATCGCCGCTGACCGCGCGGACTAGGCCCTCGCGACCGTTGTCCACCCAGTCCACTTGCAGGCCGTGGCTGCTCAGTTCGGCAACGATTTCCTTCGCGGTGACGGCATCGTCTTCGATTGTCAGAATTCGCGTCATGTGAGGTCAGGACCACGTAAGAGGACAGGAGACTGCATTTTGCCTTTAAACGTAGTCGGGATTTCTTAAAAATAATTTAAGAAGGGCAGAACGGCTTGTTTGATGCTAGCCAGCGTGCCGAGAGGAGGGCTAAGCCGCCTCTGTCGCGGCTCAGTGTAGGAGCGCGCTTGCCCGCGAACGCGTTCTGCCAGGCGACTCTTGCATGTCAGGCTGTACGCCATCGCGAGCAAGCTCACTCCTACAGGTCACACGCCTTTGCGATCGGACTCGGCTTTGGGCTCACGCAGTTCTTGCTTCAGCTTTTCGTCCAGCGCTTTCTTCTTGCCTTTCTTTTCCGGCGTTTCGCCTTCGCTGCGGATCTGCGCATGGCTGATCAACGCGAAAATGAAGCTGCCGCCGATGATGTTACCGGCCAGCGTCGGGCCGGCGAAGATCATCCAGAAATCCTTCCACGGCAGTTCCCCGGCGAACACCAGATACGAGACTTCCGCCGAGCCGACCACGATGTGGGTGAAATCACCCAGCGCCATCAGGTAGGTGATCATCACGATGATGGCGACCTTGGCGGATTCCATGGACGGAATCATCCACACCATGGTGGCGATCATCCAGCCGGAAATGATGCCTTTGGAGAACATTTGCCAGGTGTCGTTCTCCATCACCTTACGGCCGATTTCGAGAAAGGCCTGATCGGTCTTGGTGTCGAAGATCGGCAGGTGCAGCATGACGTAGGCCACCAGCAATGTGCCGCACAGGTTGCCCACCAGCACCACGGTCCACAGCCGCAACAGACGCACGACATTGTTCAGCGTCGGCTTGCTCATCACCGGCAATACGGCAGTCAGGGTGTTTTCGGTGAACAGCTGCTGACGGGCAAGAATCACCGCCAGAAAGCCTGCGCAGTAGCCAAGGCTGGCTATGACCTTGAAGCCCTCGGCGTCGGGCAGCCGCGAGTTCAACAACCCCATCGCCATCAATGACAGGCCCATGGTCAACCCGGCAGCGAGGGCCGACCAGAACAGTGCAGCGACGTTACGCTCCAGTTCCTGATCGCCCTGCATGCGGATCGTTTCATGGAGGACGGCGGCACGGGGCGGCTGGTTTTCGTCGATGTCGCGTTCTTCTTCCGGCGTCAGGCCGGGGGTCTTGCCGTCTGGTTCGTGTTCCATGGCGATCCTTTGGATGGGTCAATGCACGTCTAAGCGTGTTCTTTCGGAGAGTGCCCGGTAAAAGAGCGCTCGGTAGGCGGCGGTTCGCTTGTACATGCTTGCTGCGCGGCGCTGCTGCTTGAGACACAATCCGTAACCCGTCGTTCGCCAACGGCGGCAGCCTTTTCACTGACCCGGGAGAACCTCTTTTGACCCTTCACATTCGCGACGCCACCCGTGCCGACGCCGCCGTCATTCTGGGCTTCATCACCGAGCTTGCGATCTACGAAAAAGCCGAGCACGAGGTCAAGGCCAGCGTTGCCGACATCGAGCGCAGCCTGTTCGACGAAGCCTCGCCGGCCAAGGCGCTGATCTGCCTGCTGGACGGCCAGCCCATTGGCTTCGCCGTGTACTTTTTGAGTTATTCCACCTGGCTGGGCCGCAAGGGCCTGTACCTGGAGGATTTGTACGTGTCTGCCGCGCAACGGGGTGTCGGAGCAGGCAAGAAGCTGTTGCGTCATCTCGCGCGGATCGCCCACGACAGCGGCTGCGGCCGTCTGGAATGGAGCGTGCTGGACTGGAACCAGCCGGCGATCGACTTCTACAAGTCGATTGGCGCCGAGCCCCAGGACGAGTGGGTGCGTTACCGGATGGAGGGGGAAGGGCTGAAGCGCTTTGCGTTGGAAGAGGGTTGAGGCGTTTATGCAGGAGCACTCATCGAGCTTTGAGCCCCGATATTGAACGGGACCAAGCGCGCTCCTACAGGGGCTTGCGTTCAGTCAGATAGATCTGCGCGGTCAATCCGTAGGGGTTTGTGCTCAGTCAGCGAGGTCTACGCTGTCGATCCGGTTGACCCCCGCCAGGGCCATGTCTTTCCATGCCTGGTCCAGCGAGCCGTTCAGGTCGATGGCCTTGCACGCGTCGGCGATCACCCAGGTATTGAACCCCGCCGCCCGAGCGTCCAGCGCGGTCCAGGCCACGCAGAAATCCAGGGCCAGGCCCACCACGAACACACTGTCGATGCCACGTTCGCTCAGATACCCGGCCAGCCCGGTGCGCGTGGTGCGGTCGGCTTCGACGAATGCGGAATAGCTGTCGATGCCGGCGTTACAGCCCTTGCGCAGGATCAGCTGCGCATGGGTGATGTCCAGATCGGCGTGCAGCTCGGCACCGTGGCTGCCTTGCACGCAGTGATCGGGCCACAGCGTCTGCGCGCCGTAGGGCAGGGTGATGCTGTCGAACGGCGCGCGGCCTGCGTGGCTCGAGGCAAACGACACGTGCCCGCGCGGGTGCCAGTCCTGGGCCATGACCACGTTGCGAAACTGCGCGCCGAGGCGGTTGATCAGCGGCACCAGTGCATCGCCTTCGGCCACGGCCAGCGCGCCGCCGGGCATGAAGTCGTATTGCATGTCGATCACCAGCAATGCGGCACGGGGGGCGGAGGGCAATCGGGAAAGCGGTGTGGTCATCATCTGAGTCCTTGCTGCAGTGAGTCTTGAGGCAATGAGTTCGGAGCGCGCTCAGGCAAACACGCGGATCGGCGCGCCGGCGTGCCAGGCCTGAATGTCCTCGATCATCTGGCTGAAGAACATCCGGTAGTTGTTCTCGGTCACGTAGCCCACGTGGGGTGTGGCGAGGACGTTCGGCAACGTGCGGAACGGGTGATCGGCCGGCAACGGCTCGACGCTGTAGACGTCCAGCGCGGCACCGGCGATTTTCTTCTGCCTGAGTACCTCGATCAGCGCGTCTTCGTCGACGATCGGCCCGCGGGCGGTATTTACCAGATACGCCGTCGGCTTCATGCGGTTCAGCGACTCGGCATCGACCAGCCCGCGGCTGCGCTCGCTAAGGACCAGATTCACCGACACCACGTCCGATTGCTCGAACAGTGCCTGTTTGCTGACGTAGGTCACGCCATGCTCGGCGGCGCGTTCAGCCGTGAGGTTCTCGCTCCAGGCAATCACGTTCATGTCGAAGGCCTTGCCGTAGCGGGCGATCTTCTGGCCGATGCTGCCCAGGCCGACGATGCCCAGGGTCTTGCCATACAGGTCGCTGCCGATGCCGATCTGCCAGTCGCCCGCGCGCAGGGAGTTGGCTTCGTCGACCAGATTGCGGGTCACGCCCATGATCAGCGCCCAGGTCAGCTCCGGCGCCGCGTACTTGTAGCTGTCGGTGCCGACCACGGTGATGCCCAGGCGCGCGGCGGCCTTCAGGTCCAGCGCCGCGTTGCGCATGCCGCCGGTGACCAGCAGTTTCAGATTCGGCAGTTGACTGAGCAGGGCGTCATCGAAAACCGTGCGCTCGCGCATCACGCAGAGGATCTGGAAGTCTTTGAGGCGGGCGACCATCGCGTCCGTATCCGCCGGGTAGTCATGCAGAAAACTGACCTCGCCGATCGGCTTCAACACAGTCCAGTCCACAACGTTTTCAGCAACCGATTGCCAGTCGTCGAGTACGGCAATCTTCAGCCCGGAATCCTGAGTCATTGAGCGAGGCCTCGTTCAGCAGCGATGTTGGATTTTGTGGCGCTCACAGTACGCTTGAGTGGCTTTGTCTGGAACCCCGCCCCCACTCTGAAAACGCGTCTTTGCGAAGTCGACCGTTTCAACTCGATCCGTAGGAGCCGGCTTGCTGGCGAACGCGTCGGGTCAGAGATGAAGAAATCGGATGACACTATGGGTTCGCTGGCAAGCCGCCCCTGCAAGAGCGTCAGTTAAACAGCCCCGCCGCGATGTTGATCGAAAACCCCAGAATCGAGGTGTTGAACACGAAACCGATCAGCGACTGGGCCAGCACCACCTTGCGCAGGCCGCGTGTGGCGACGCCGACGTCGGAGGTCTGCACGGCGACGCTCAAGGTGAAGGAGAAGTACAGAAAGTCCCAGTAGTCCGGGTTTTCTTCGCCGTCGGCAAAGCGCAGCGCCGGCTTTTCGCCGCTCCAGGTGTAGAAGACCCGGGCGTAATGCAGGCTGAAGACCACACCGATCAGCAGCCAGGAGCCGAGGATGGTGAAACCGGTGAAGGCGTAATGCAGCGCTTTGTCGGCGTTCTTCATGTCCTGGATACCGGCCAGTTCCAGAATGATCGCCGCCAGGCTGGCAATGGCCGCCACACACACGACGAACAGCACCACGCCAGCATTCTCGTCCTCGATTTCCGCCACCCGGCGCACGTCTTCCGCGGTGGATTTGAAGGTGCGGCGCATGATCATCGCCATGTACAGCCAGCCGGCGACGTTCCAGCCGATCAGGCATTTACTGATCACCGAGATGTCGGGAGCAACGAAGGCGGAGGCGATACCGGCGGCGACGCCGACCAGGGTGGCGATGGTCAGGCGAGGGTGGGTCTTGGCAAGGCGGGACATGGAGGACTTCACGGCAGTGAGATGCGCGAACAGTAGCACGCGGCCGCTACAGCAGAAGATGAAGAAAAACGGCGCGCAAGGGGTTACGCGCCGGTCGCCATTTGGCAGTTTAGGTGAATCTGTTCAGCCGGCCGTGCAGCCGTGTTTTCAACGACGGCCCGACCGGTTGAAATCAGTGGATCAGCGCACCAGACAAGGCTGCTTGTTGTTGAACGTCCAGTTTGGCAGCAGAAACTGCATCGCCACGCTGTCATCCCGCGCACCCAGCCCCATGCCCTTGTACAGCTCGTGGGCCTTGGCGACCTGGTCCATGTCGATCTCGACACCCAGCCCGGGCTTCTTCGGCACTTGCACGTTGCCGCCGATGATCTGCAGCGGTGCCTTGGTCAGGCGCTGGCCGTCCTGCCAGATCCAGTGGGTGTCGATGGCTGTGATGTTGCCCGGCGCAGCGGCGGCCGCGTGGGTGAACATCGCCAGGGAAATATCGAAGTGGTTATTGGAGTGCGAACCCCATGTCAGGCCCCACTCGTTGCACATCTGCGCGACGCGCACCGAACCCTGCATGGTCCAGAAATGCGGATCGGCCAGGGGAATGTCCACCGACTGAAGCTGGATGGCATGACCCATTTCGCGCCAGTCGGTGGCGATCATGTTGGTGGCCGTGCGCAGGCCGGTGGCGCGACGGAATTCAGCCATGACTTCGCGCCCCGAGTAACCGTTTTCTGCGCCACACGGGTCTTCGGCGTAGGCCAGCACCTTGTGCTGATCGCGGCACAGACGCACCGCTTCTTTCAGCGACCAGGCGCCGTTCGGGTCGAGGGTAATGCGCGCTTTCGGGAACCGTTCGGCCAGTGCCGTGACCGCTTCGATTTCCGCATCGCCGCTGAGCACGCCGCCCTTGAGCTTGAAGTCCTCGAAACCGTATTGCGCATAAGCCGCCTCGGCCAGACGCACCACTGCTTCGGGGTTCAGCGCTTCTTCGTGACGAACCCGAAACCACTCGTTGTCCGCGTCGGTTTCGGTGCGATAGGGCAGGTTGGTTTTCGTCTGGTCGCCGACGTAAAACAGATAACCGAGCATCTTCACTTCGTCACGCTGCTGGCCTTCACCGAGCAGCGCGGCGACCGGCACTTCCAGGTGCTGACCAAGCAGATCCAGCACGGCGGCTTCGATGCCGGTGACCGCGTGGATGGTGATGCGCAGGTCGAAGGTCTGCAGGCCGCGCCCGCCGGCATCACGCTCGGCGAAGGTACGGCGCACGTCGTTGAGGATCTTCTGATAATTGCCGATGCTGCTGCCGACCACCAGGGAACGGGCGTCTTCGAGGGTCTGGCGGATTTTTTCGCCGCCGGGGATTTCACCCACGCCGGTGTGCCCGGCGTTGTCTTTGAGGATGACAATGTTGCGGGTGAAATACGGGCCGTGGGCGCCGCTGAGGTTGAGCAGCATGTCGTCGTGGCCGGCCACCGGAATGATCTGCATGTCGGTGATGACGGGGGTGCTGCCGGAAGTCTGTGTGTTCATGGCTAAATCCTTGGTAATACCAGGCGCGGCGAGGGCGCCGTCTTTACGGGTTCAGAGCTCAGGGTTCAGATCGCCTGGCTCAGGTGTGGCTGGGCGTCACGTCGACCTTGGCCACTGGCACCGCGCCGGGCTTGGGCGTGGTGCGCACGGTGAACACCAGAATCGCGGCGATGATCGAGGTGACGGTCAGGCCATACAGGCCGCCCTGGATCGAACCGGTCTGCTGTTCAAGGATGCCGAAGGTGGTCGGCGCAACGAAGCCGCCGAGGTTGCCCACCGAGTTGATCAAGGCGATGACGCCCGCAGCGATCCGTGCATCCAGATAGCCCTGGGGGATCGGCCAGAACAGCGATGATGCCGACTTGAAGCCCATCGCCGCGAAGCAGATGGCAACGAAGGCGAACACCGGACCGCCCGTGGTCGACATGAACATCCCGGCTGCTGCGATCAACAGAGCCACCGCGACCCACGCCTGCTGGTGTTTCCACTTGGCCGAGAGCGAGGCGAAGCCGTACATGCAGACGATGGCGATGAACCACGGGATCGAGTTGAACATCCCCACCTGAAAGTCGGTGAGGTCGCCCATCTTCTTGATGATGCTCGGCAGCCAGAACGTCGCCGCGTAGATCGTCAGCTGGATGAAGAAGTACATCAGGCAGAACAGGATGATCTGCGGGTCTTTGAGCAGTTTGCCGATGGACAGCTTGACCGGGTTGGCCGCTTCGCGAGCTTTCTGTTCAGCGTCAATGGTGTTGACCAGCGCGTCCTTCTCGGCCTCGGTCAGCCATTTGGCGTCATGGGGTTTGGAGTCGAGCCAGAACCAGACGAAGAAGCACAGGCCGACGGAGAACATGCCTTCGATGAAGTACATCCACTGCCAGCCGTGGTAGCCCAAGGCGTCGATCTGCAGCAGCAGACCGGAGAGCGGGCCGGAGATCACCGACGCGAACGCCGAGCCGCTGAGGAAGATGGCGATGGCCTTGCCACGCTCGACGCCGGGCAACCAGCGGGTGAAGTAGTAGATCACGCCCGGGAAGAACCCGGCTTCGGCCACGCCGAGCAAAAAGCGCAGGATATAGAAGTGGGTTTCGGTCTGAATAAAGGCCATGCAGGCGGCGACGATGCCCCAGGTCAGCATGATGCGGGTCAGCCAGATGCGGGCGCCGACTTTCTGCAGGAGGATGTTGGAGGGGACTTCGAACATCGCATACGCGATGAAGAACAGGCCGGCACCAAAGCCGTAAGCGGCCGCGCCGATACCCAGGTCATTTTCCATGTGACTACGCACGAAGCCGATGTTGACCCGGTCGATGTAGTTGACGATGAACATGATGACGAACAGCGGCAGGATGTGTCGTTTGACTTTCGAGACCGCCGATTGCAGGACGGAATCGGTGGCGTCATCCGCCCGTGATGAGGATGTGTTCACTCTGGTAACTCCCACTGATTATTTTTATGCGGGTGGTTAAGCACGTTGTGTGTGACAAGGTATGCAGCCCTGTTGCCAGTCATCATACAAGTAATGGTCGCCATGGCAACCGGATTTGCGGGGGTTGCCTGAAGTATTTCGTCGGGCTAGGCTGGCCTGTCTGACAAGTTGGATAAGTGGCCGCGCATTGCTGAGTGGCTCTGTTTTCATAGGGGCTGGCGGTTTCGCGATGAGTTTCCCGCGGGTGGTTTGATCCATGTTTTGAGCGTGGGCTGTCAGGAAAATACAAGTGGACGGCAGGCCTTGGCGGCGCCGTTCTGTTCAGCACTTATAGGATGACCTCTTTTGAACAGCACTGGACCCTTGCCGGCCAAGCGACGCCAGCACAGCCTCGCGACGGACCTGGTCACCGACCTGAGTCAGCGGATTCTCATGGGCACCATTGCGCCCGGTGCGAAGTTGCCGTCCGAGAGTGAGATCGTCCGCGAGCATGGCGTGAGCCGTACGGTGGTGCGCGAGGCGATTTCCAAATTGCAGGCGTCCGGGCTGGTCGAAACCCATCAGGGCAAAGGCACCTACGTGCTGGCGCGCTCCGAGCAGAGTGGGCTGCACCTGAAAGTGGAAACGGCGTTCAGCGTGCGACACATCATCGAGCTGCGCATGGGCCTGGAAACCCAGGCCGTCGCCCTGGCCGCGCAACGCCGGAGTCACGCCCAACTGACGGCGATGCGCGCCGCGCTGGATGATTATCAGGACCTGCTGGCCAAGGAAGACAGCTGCGTTGAGGCAGACCGGCGCTTTCATCTGCTGATCGCGGAAGCCACCGGCAATCCTTATTTCGTGGAGATCCTGCAGAACCTCGGTATCGCCGTGATCCCTCGCAGCCGCATCGCCTCCAGTGAACGGGCGGGGGCGAGCCTTACGCACAGCGCGTATCTGGCCAACCTCGAACACGAAGCCATTCTCGTCGCCATCCGCCGCCAGGACCCCGACGCCGCCCGCGCCGCGATGTGGACTCACCTGAGCAACAGCCGCGAGCGACTGGCGCCGGTGGAGTGAAGGAAATTTATGTCTTACTGAATGAACGCGGTCGTCGTGGGACCGGCTTCAGCCGGGAAGGCGTCGGCCGTCACACTGCAAATCTGAGGGTGCCCAAACTGGCCTCTTCCCGGCTAAAGCCGGTCCTACTATTTGAGCGCGGTCATCCTGTGGGACCTGCTTTAGCCGGGAATGCGTCGGGCGTCACACTGCAAATCTGAGGGCGCCCAAGCTGGCCTCTTCCCGGCTGAAGCCGGTCCCACTGTTTGAACGCGGTCATCCTGTGGGACCTGCTTTAGCCGGGAATGCGTCGGGCGTCACACTGCAAAATTCGTTGTGTTCACACCGGCCTCTTCCCGGCTGAAGCCGGTCCCACTGTTTGAACGCGGTTACCCTGTGGGACCGGCTTCAGCCGGGAATGCGTCGGGCGTCACACCGCAAAATTCGTGGCGCTCACACCGGCCTCTTCCCGGCTGAAGCCGGTCCTACTATTTGAGCGCGGTCGTCCTGTGGGACCGGCTTTAGCCGGGAATGCGTCGGGCGCCACACCGCAAAATTCGTGGCGCTCACACCGGCCTCTTCCCGGCTAAAGCCGGTCCCACTATTTGAGCGCGGTCATCCTGTGGGACCGGCTTCAGCCGGGAATGCGTCGGGCGTCACACCGCAAAATTCGTGGCGCTTACACCGGCCTCTTCCCGGCTGAAGCCGGTCCCACTATGTGAGCGCGGTCATCCTGTGGGACCGGCTTTAGCCGGGAATGCGTCGGACGTCACACCGCAAAATTCGTGGCGCTCACACCGGCCTCTTCCCGGCTGAAGCCGGTCCCACTATTTGAACGCGGTCATCCTGTAGGACTGGCTTTAGCCGGGAAAGCGTCGGGCGCCACACCGCAAAATTCGTGGTGTTCACACCGGCCTCTTCCCGGCTGAAGCCGGTCCTACGAAGCGTGCGCGGTCCCACTATGGGTACGCCAGAACCTCCATCATCACCCCCGACTGCCACTCGAAATAGGGATTGAACGTCAGCCGTGCGAACACCTTGCCCGGTTCCCGATGGCCCCAATCGGAATACCAGACCGGCTCGCCTTTCAGGCATTTTTGCATGTCGGCGGATGACTGGCCGTTCCAGCAGATCCGCTGAGTGCCATTTACCCCATACAGCGGATTTGCCGGGGAGAACATCAGCCCCATGTGCGAGAACCGGGCGATGCGGTATTCGGGCAGGAAGTCGTTGCGCACCACTACCTTCGGGTTTTTCTGCCCCGATGCCGGTTCGTTGCCGTACCAGATCAGTCGGCTGAGTGGGTGGGTGAAGCGCGCGTTGAAGGTGTCCAGCACGTAACCGGTGTCCAGCACCGAATCGTGCTCGGTGATGGCGACGAAGACCGGCTTGTCGTAGGCCGCTTTGTCGAGGTGCTTCTGCGCCAGCAGCGCGCTGCGATAGAACTGGGCGAAACCGTTGGTGGGCACGTTCAGGTAGCGGACCGGCGTCTGCATCGGACGCACGCCATCATCGGGTTTCGCCAGCCAGGGCCGAAACCAGCCGATGTATTGAGTGACCCAGGCGTAGGTGTTCGCCGGTTTGAACGCCGGAGAGAACAGCACCAGACCAGCGATATTCGGGTGCTCGTACGCGTAATCCAGCACCAGATTCGCCCCGGTCGAAAACCCGCCCAGATACACCGTCGGCACCTCCCGCTCAAGAAGCTGCGTCTGCTCGCGCACCACCTGCTGCCACTGCTTGAGCGTCACATCCAGCATGTCCGCCGGCTTGCTGCCATGCCCCGGCAACAACACTGTGCGCACCAGAAACCCCTGCGCGGCGAGCGCCTCGCCGACGTCATTGAACGACCAGGGGGAGTCGCCCAAGCCATGGACCAACAGAATCCCCCGTGTGGCTGGCGCTTTGGGTCGCCATTCCCGAGGCGCATTCCACTCTAGCTCGGCAGGGTGATCGGTCGTCTGAAAGGTCCGGTTCTGCTCCATCCAGGCAATGGTCTGCTGGCGATACTCGGCAAAACTCGCCTGCCCCAAAGGCACCTCGGTGGAGGCGCAGGCCTGAAGGGTCAGGGCGCAGAGGAGGAGGGTGAGGCGGTGCAGCTTTTTGACGGCGGTTCTCAACATAAATAGGCATTACTCGATAGGGCCATAAAGGTACGGTCGCACTCTGCCACGGCCTCTCGCTGTTGGATATCGATGCACTCAGGACTGGCGCGAGAAGTCTTGGAAAAATTCAGGCAGACTCCTACCACCCACAAAAACAAGACCTGATGTGTATGAACCCTCAATCCCTTCGCTGTGCAGACATCCCTCATGTTCGCCCTTGACCACGCCCTGGCCCAGGACATCGTCGACCGGGCGATGGCGATTTTGCCGTGCAACGTCAATGTCATGGATTACCTGGGCATCATCATTGGCAGCGGCGAGGCGGAGCGGTTGTACACCCGGCATGAGGGCGCGCAGCTAGTCCTTGCCAACCGCCGCGTGGTGGAGATCGACTCGCACACCGCTCTGCAGCTCGACGGCGTGCGTCCGGGGGTCAATTTGCCGTTGCTGCTGGATCAGCAACTGATCGGCGTGCTCGGTATCACCGGCGAGCCCGATGAGGTGCGGGTCTACGCGGAGCTGGTGAAGATGACCGCCGAGATGCTCATGCAGCACCAGCGTCAGCAGGCTGATCAGCAGTGGCGGCATCAACGCAGTGAAGACTTGCTGTCGCGCCTGTTGATCGGCGACAGCGCAGCCCATCTGGTCGCCGAAGCTGAGCAGTTGGGCTTGCAGCCGCATTTGCCGCGCCAGGCCGTGTTGCTCGAACTGCCTGAAGGCGCGACCTGTGCCGGTGCGATAAGTGCGTGGCTGTCGGGGCGTTACGCCAACAGTTGGTGCCTGCCGTGCGAGCCGGGGCTGGTTTACTGGTGCCGCGGGCTGGGGAGGGACCGTGACGACGCCTTGCTGCTGGAGCTGTTCGACGAGCAGGGCTGGCCCGTGCAGCGCATGGCGACCGTCGAACCTTCGTCGGACCTTGCCTCCCTGCGCGCCGCCTGCACCGCCGCCCGCGACCTGCTCGATTACGCACGTCACCTGCGGCCCGCCGTCAAACTGCTGCGTCTGGCCAGCCATCGCGTTGCGCTGCTGTTCTGGCGCAACCGCCACGACTGGCTGGCAGAAGGCATCGCCGAACCCATCAAGCGTTTGCACGAGAACACATTGCTGCTCGACACCCTGCGCGCCTGGTTCGATTACAGCGGCGAAAGCCAGGCCTGCGCCGACGCGCTCGGCATCCATCGCAACAGCCTGCGTTACCGACTCGAGAAAATCACCGAACTCACCGGCTGTGATCCCTACCGAACCGAAGACCTGTTGCGCCTGTACCTCGGGGCGCAGATGGTGTCGAGGTAGCCCGGCGCCAGCCTTTGTTCGTATGACCAACGGATGCCACTCCGCGTTGTGCAAACGTTAGGCGGCAATAGGGCGCAGGGGTGCGAACATCGGGGCGCAGATCGGCCTTCAGACAAGGATAATAAAATGAAAATCGTCATCGCCCCGGACTCGTTCAAAGACAGCCTCAGCGCCCAGAGCGTTGCTCGTGCCATCGCCGGCGGGCTTAGCGAGGTCTGGCCGGACGCCCAACTGGTCGAGTGTCCGATGGCCGATGGCGGGGAGGGCACCATTGAAGCGGTATTGGCGGCCTGCGACGGTGAGTGGATGAGCAATCAGGTCAGCGGACCGCTTACTCAGCCAGTGCAGGCGCAGTGGGGCTGGCTGGCGGAAACGCGCACGGCGATCATCGAAATGGCCATGGCCAGCGGCTTGCAACTGCTCAGCCTGGAACAGCGCGACGCGACGGTCACCAGCACGTTCGGCACCGGCGAGCTGGTCAAGGCCGCGCTGGATGCTGGCGCCGAGCGAGTGATTCTGGCCATTGGCGGCAGCGCGACCAATGATGCCGGCACCGGCATGCTGTCGGCGCTGGGCGCGCGCTTCCTTGACCACGACGACCAGCCCCTCGCTCCCGGTGGCCTGGCCCTGGCACAACTGGCACGCATCGACCTGACCGGACTCGACCCGCGCTTGAACAGCGTGCAGTTCGAAGTGGCCGCCGACGTCAACAATCCCCTCTGCGGTATCCATGGCGCCTCGCACATCTTCGGCCCGCAGAAGGGCGCCTCCCCTGAACAGGTGCTGGCGCTGGACGCGGCGCTGGGGCATTTCGCCGAGCATTCGGCCCAGGCGCTGGGCCGCGATGAAAGCGAGTACCCCGGCAGCGGCGCGGCAGGCGGCATGGGCTTCGCGGCCAAGGCCTATCTGAATGCATCGTTCCGTCCTGGCGTGGAGGTGGTTGCCGACCTGACCGGGCTGGCCGAGGCACTGGAGGGCGCAGACCTGGTGATCACCGGCGAAGGCCGCTTCGATGCCCAGACCCTGCGCGGCAAAACCCCCTTCGGCGTCGCCCGGATGGCTCGGCGCAACAACCTGCCGGTCATCGTGCTGGCCGGGACACTGGGGGAGGGCTATGCCGACCTGTATGCCCACGGCATCAGCGCCGCCTTCGCCGTGACCAGCGGGCCGATGACGCTGGAATTCGCCTGCGCCAACGCCGCGACGTTGCTTCATGATCGCGCTCGGGATCTGGCCCGGGTGTGGGCACTTGCTGCCCGCTGAATCTGGCCTGATCAGTCCCGTCGATCAGGCGGTTTTCAGGTGCATCAGCGGAATCGGCCTGCGCATCAACGTGCCCACCAGCATCGCCGCGAACAGGGCTATAAAGCCTGCCACCCACAGCACGGAGCCAAAGCCCGAGACGAAGGCATCCCGGGCCAGTGGCTGAATCAGTCCCCGCGCGCTGGCATCGACGGTTTGCAGCGCAGCGTGCATGTCGCCGGCCACCACCCGTGAGGCGATGTGCTCGGCCTGATCGAGGAGGTGGGGCGCGACGGTCGCCAGTGTGTCTTTCAACGAACCGAGCGTATGGCTGGCGAGCAGCGCCCCGTAGACGCCGATCGCCAGCATGATCGCGCTGAAACGCATGGTTGTGCTCATCCCCGACGCCATGCCGGTGCGTTCGCGGGGCACGCAGGCCATGATGTTTTTCTGCGTGTCGCCGTTGAGCAAACCTGCGCCCGCGCCGGTTACCGCCATTGCCGCGGCGAACGCCGGGTAGCCGCCAATCCCGGTGGCCCAGGCGCACAGCAGGTTGCCGATGCCTACGAGGGTCAGGCCGAGGGCCATCATGGCGGCCGGCGAGAGATGGCGTGACAGGGTCGGCCCGAAGCGCGGCAACAGCAGCATGGTGATCGCGAACGGCAGCATCCCCAGCCCCGAATCAATGGCGCTGAAGCCCAGGCCGTTCTGCAGATAAAACGGCAGCAGCGTCATCATCACCTGGGCGCAGCCAGCGTAGGCGAACATGCCGAGCAGGGCGCCGATGAAGCGCGGGTAGTTGAACAGCTGCAAATCGACCATCGGCCGCTTTTGCAGGCGCTCGGCGATGACGAACAGCACGAGGAGCACGGCCCCCGCTGCCAGGCGCATGGCCGTAAGCGGGTGGTCCCAGCCGATGCGGTTGGCTTCGATCAGTCCCCAGATCAGGCTCAGTAGGCTGGCGCTGAAAAACAGACTGCCCCAGGGATCCAGACGCGCCGACTGCTCGTTGCGCGACTCCTCGATGTTACGCAACACCATCAGCAGCAAGCCCAACCCCACCGGCAGGTTGAGGTAGAAAATCCAGCGCCAGCCGATCAGGTCGGCGATCAGTCCGCCCACTGTGGGCGCTGCGGTCATGGCCACGCCCATGCAGGCGCCCCAGAACGCCCAGGCCTTGGCGCGCTCGGCTTCATCGTGGAAGACGTGGCCGATGGTTGCCAGCGCGGAGGTCAGGAGCAGCGCTGCGCCCACGCCCTTGATCGCCCGGGCAATGTCGAGGAACAGAATGTCCGGCGCCGCGCCACAACCCAGCGACGCCAGAATGAACAACACCAGCCCGGTGATCAGCATGCGCTTGCGCCCAAAACGATCGGCCAGGCTGCCCGCCGGCAGCAACAGCGCGGCGAAGGCCAGCATGTAGGCGCTGACCACCCACTCGATGTCGGCAAACCCGGCACCCAGGTCTCGCGCGATGCTCGGCAGGGTCACAGCGACAATGTTCGTGTCGAGCACGATCAACGCGCACACGCCGGAGGCCGTGAGCAGGGTCGCGCGGGGGCTGGGTCGAGACATGTTCGGGTGCTCCGTAGTCTGTTAGGTGCGGGCTAACGTCGGTGGTTACGAAAGGCGGCGGGGTGGTGCTTCGCCGGAACAGAGTAAGCGGATATGCCCTATGCTCTGTTACCCGTCACTCGCGTTTTCATTACCTGTCAGGTAACGCTCCATGGAAATCCGCCACTTTCGCTACTTTCTGGCCGTCGCCCGTCATCGGCATTTCACCCGCGCGGCCGAGCAGTTGGGCATCGCACCACCTACGCTGACGCGGCAGATTCAGGACCTGGAAAATGCCTTGGGCACTCGACTGTTTCTCCGTGAACAACGGGAGGTGAGGCTGACGGATGCGGGGCGCGCGTTGCAGATCGAGGCCGAACTGGCGGTGCGGCAGTTCGAGACTGCGCAGTACAACGTCCAGCGCGCCGGCCGTGGCGAGGCCGGCAGGATCGAATTGGGCTACGTCGCCTCCGCGGTGTTTTCCGGCGTGTTGCAGCAACACGTCAGTCAGTTTCGGCAGCGTTATGGGGAGGTCGAGTTCAGCATCAACGAGCACCTGATGCCTACGCTGCCGCGTCTTATTGAGGAGGGGCGGCTGGACGTGGGCTTTATCCGTTCTCCCATGCAGTTGCCCGATGCCTTGAGCGCCGTGTCGTTGCTGACGGAGGGCTTTGCCCTGGCACTGTCGGACAGTTCGTGGCTTTGCAAACTGAAGGTGATCAACACGGTGAACCTGCAGAACGAGACGTTCATCCTCCCCGAGCAGATTTCCGGCACGCTGGAAGTCGCGGCCCACGGCGGTTTCGCGCCGACGCTGGGTCCGCAGCCGGGAGGGCTGGTGTCGGTGGTTGCGCTGGTGAGTCTGGGGCAGGGTGTGGCGGTGGTGCCCGAGTCGGTGGTTGATCACATTCGTTTGCCGAATGTGGTGTATCGCCGGATCGAGGATTGCCAGCCGAGCTCGTCGTTGTCGCTGATCCACCGACGCCACGAGAAGGCCCCGGCGGTGGTTAGGTTTGTTGAGTACGTCAAGGGCGTATGAAGATCAAGGGCGTCTGCCTAACGGCAGACATTTCGCCTTCGGCGAGTTACTTGGAAAAGCACCCCAAGTAACCAAGGGTGCTTGCTCCTGGTTTGGCTCCTCCTGCGTCGGAGTACCCTCACTCCGGTCTAGCTCCGTGGGCCCGCGCCGAACGGACATCCATGTCCTGACGGCGCTCTCGCCGCATCCATGCGGCTCGGCCCACTGCGCGAGACCTGCGTTCAGCCTGCACCCAAGTCGCGATTTGTGGTGTCTGGTCTTCTTGCGTACGAAGATCAAAAGCAGATCAGAAGCTTCCGGGCTGAAGCCGGTCCTACAGTCGAGGTCCCCGCCACTATCTCTGATCGTTCCCACGCTCCGCGTGGTAACGCAGCCCCGGACGCTCTGCGTCCCGCAGACGAAGCGCATTCAGGCCTGGGGAAGTGACGCGGAGCGTCACGGGATGCATGCCCACGCGGAGCGTGGGAACGATCAATTTCGCGGCGCGCCCACTGACGCTTTCCCGGCTGAAGCCGGTCCCACTGAATGCACGCGGTGTCCTCTAGGACTGGCTTTAGCCGGGAAGCTTTTGATCTGCTTTTGATCTTGATTTTCAAACACATAACGCCCAGACGACACAAATCGCGACTTGGGTGCAGGCCGAACGCAGACGACGCGGAGTGGGCCGAGCGGCATGGATGCCGCGAGAGCGCCGCTAGGACATGGATGTCCGTTCGGCGAGGGCCCACGGAGCGTCGTCGGAGTGAGGGAACCCGACGAAGTCGGGCCCAACCAAGAGCAAGCACCCTTGGTTACTTGGGGTGCTTTTCCAAGTAACTCGCCGAAGGCGAAACAGTCTGCCCCCAGGCAGATGCCCTTGATCTTGATCTTGCTCTAGATCTCCACAAACAACGGCCTAAGCTTTCGCAGCTTCCGGAACCCGCCCATACACATCGGTAAACCGCACGATATCGTCTTCCCCCAGATACTCGCCGCTTTGCACCTCGATCATCACCAGATCAATCACCCCCGGGTTGACCAGCCGATGGGTGTGCCCCGGTTTGATGAACGTCGACTCATTGGTATCGAGCATAAACTCGTCTTCGCCATTGGTAACGCGCGCCATACCGCTGACCACGATCCAGTGCTCACTGCGGTGGTGATGCATCTGCAGCGACAAAGACGCCTGCGGTTTCACCACGATGCGCTTGATCTTGAAGCGCTTGCCTTCTTCCAGCACCGTGTAAGTGCCCCACGGACGGGTCACGGTGTTGTGCAACAAGTACGCCGGATGCCCCTGACGCTTGAGCTCCTGGGCGATGATCTTGACCTCCTGACTGCGATCGGCGTCGGCGATCAACAAAGCGTCGGGGGTGTCGATGATGATCAGGTTATCCAGACCCACCGCGCCCACCAGTCGCTTCTTCGAGTCGATGTAGCAGTTGGTCACGTCGTGCAACACCACCTCGCCGTTGCATCGGTTGCCATTTTCATCGCCCGGACTCAGCTCGCGAATGGCCTGCCACGAACCGATATCGCTCCAGCCCATCTCGCACGGCACCACCGCGACCTTCTGCGAACGTTCCATCAACGCGTAATCGATGGAGATGTCCGGCGCCAGGGCGAAGGTCGTGCTGTCCAGCTCGATCTGCAACTCGTTGCGGCCTTCCTTGCTGTTGCACTGCGCCAGGCAATGGCGCACGGCGGCCAGCACGTCCGGCGCGTGAACTTCCAGTTCGCCCAGCAGCACATCGACGCGCATGCAGAACATCCCGGCATTCCACAAATGCAGACCGCCTGCGAGATAGTCCTGGGCGGTGACGGCATCGGGTTTCTCAACGAAGCGTGCGACCTGATAGGCCTCACCACTGAGGGCCTGGCCTTTCTCGATGTAACCGAAGCCGGTCTCTGCGCGGGAGGGGATCAGCCCGAACGTCACCAGCCAGCCCTCGTCGGCCAGTTTACGTGCGCTCTGCACGGCCGCCTCGAACGCGGCAACGTCACTGATGAGTTGGTCCGCCGGCAAAATCAGCAGCTGTGCGGCATCACCGTAGCGCGCCTGCACGTGCAGCGCTGCGGCGGCGATGGCAGGGGCGGTGTTGCGGCCGAACGGTTCGAGCAGAAACTCGAGCGCCAGCTGCTGCTTGTTCAGCAGCCGATAGTCATCGACGGTGCGGAAATACACTTCCCGATTCGTGACGGTCAGTACGCTTTCCACACCGTCCAGCTGGCTGGCGCGGTTGAACGTCTTCTGCAGCAGGCTTTCGCCGTCCGGCAGACGCATGAAGGGTTTGGGCATCGCCTCCCGTGAAACAGGCCACAACCGGGTGCCGGCGCCGCCAGCAATAATGCAGGGAATCAGTTGCATGGGTTTCTCGCCTCTTCGATCCATGAATGAATGAGTGGGCTGCATCCCGGGTCGCCACGGCAAAAGTCAATTTACTGACTATTCAGTGGTTATCGGTCAAATTAGCCAATTAATTGTCGATTAGGCGCTTTCCGCCGATGCATTTCAAGGGGCTGTAACGCAGAATTAACGCCTCTCGTCCTTTATTTGCGGGGGCAGAACCCAATGCGATCTGGCGCTGACGCAGGGTCGTAGCGGAGAAAGCACGCGTAAGTCCCCGCCCTTCAAGGCTTTTTGCCATCACGGGATGCCCGGAACTCCGGTTTCAGCCCGGCTTGCAGCCATTCGTAATGCGTTTGCTGTCGAGCACTGCGGTCTAAAAGATTTCCCCCCTACGGGCTTTTTTTGCAGCGCGTGCGGTCAACACATCACGCATCAATTCGTACAGGCAGAAGGAAGGGATATGACAGCGCGCAGGGCATTACTGATTCTTCACGGCAAGCAGGCGCTCAACGAGGATGTCCGCGAGGCGGTGGAGCGCAAGCGCAAACATGGCTGGGAACTGGACGTTCGCGTGACCTGGGAAGCGGGCGATGCCCAGCGCCTGGTACGTGAGGGGCTGGAGGCTGGTCATCGGCAGATCATTGCCGGTGGCGGCGATGGCACGTTGCGGGATGTGGCGGAGGCGCTGGCGCTGTCTGACGTCGACGCCAGTCTGGTGATCATGCCATTGGGCACCGCCAACGATTTTGCCCGTTCGGCGGGCGTGCCGCTGGAACCCGATCAGGCCCTCGACCTGTTGGACGTACCGGCGCGGGCAGTCGACATGGGGGAAGTGGGCGGACAGATGTTCCTCAATATGGCGACCGGCGGGTTTGGCAGCCAGGTCACCGCCAACACCTCAGAAGACTTGAAAAAGATCCTCGGCGGTGCGGCCTATCTGTTCACCGGCCTTAGCCGTTTCAGCGAGCTGAAAGCCGCGTACGGCGAATTCACCGGCCCGGACTTTCACTGGAAGGGCGAGATGCTGGCGCTGGGGATCGGCAATGGTCGTCAGGCGGGTGGCGGTCATCCGTTGTGCCCGGAAGCCCTCGCCGATGACGGCCTGTTGGACATCAGCATTCTGCCTGCGCCCCAGGAGGTGGTGAGCACGCTCAAGAGCCTGCTCGAAGGCGGTCTGGGTCTCGACAACATGTTCGTCCGCGCGCGGCTGCCGTGGGTGGAGCTCAAGTCAGCCCAAGGGCTGAATATCAACCTCGACGGCGAACCGCTGAGCGGCGAAGCAACCCGTTTCGAAGCGCGCGCCGGTGCGTTGCGCGTGCACCTGCCGTCGCATTCGCCGTTGCTGGGTCAGACGCGACAGCTCGCCTGAGTATCGACAACCCTCAGATGAGCCGCGACCGCGCGCTCATCTGACGTCCAGCGACTCGGATGCGAGCACGCCCCACTGCCCGGCACTGACCGACCAGCCCTTGTTGACGGCGACGTCGTGCTCCCGCGTGCCGATCCCGCACTGGCAGGCGAATGCCTCGAGCAAAGCGCGCTGCTCGCTGTCGTCCAGCGCCAGCGATCCGGTGTGGGGGTCGATGAGCTCAAGCTGCCAGGCCATCAGCTCAAAGCAGCGTTTGAGCGCGTGCAATGCCTTTGGCTGCCACTGGCCGGCCGCGTTGGCGAAGTCAAGGAGATAACGCAACTGCCGGGCGAAACCAGAGACCGTTTCGACCCCATGCGTGTCTGCCTTGCCGGCAAGTTGGTGCAATGTGCTGAGCAGACATTCCATCGCGTCACCATCATCACTGATCAGTTCCAGATGGCTGAGGCATTCATCGGCGCGGCACATGAGTGTCTGGGTATCGCTGAGAAACTCTGCATGCAACTGCTGCCATTCATTGCCGTTCAGCATGTGCAATCTCCACTCTTCTCAAATGGCGACCTCAGGTCGCGTGGGGCGAGTGGCCCAAAGTTAATGTCGAAGGCACGGGAAAGTCTGTAGGGCGTTTCCGATTGTTGCGAATGGTCGGCCCGCGCGTCCGAAAACCGCGCCGTTGGCCGGCCTGCCAGCGTTCAGGTGAGTCGTGCGTCCAGATGTGATGTTAATGTGATATCAAATTCTGGGTTTGCGCTCTATTCCGATTAAGGTCTGTCATGGGGCTGCCGATAAAGATTAGGCGGACTTACTTGAACCCTGCTCCAGGAGCAACAGATGGCTGGCATTCTCGACACAGTAGACCAACGTACACAGCTGGTAGGTGAGAACCGCCTGGAAATCCTCATGTTCCGCCTGGCTGGCCGGCAGTTGTTCGCGATCAACGTATTCAAGGTTCAGGAAGTCCTGCAACTGCCCAAGCTGACACTGATGCCCCAGCGTCATCCGTTCGTGTGCGGTGTGGTCAACCTGCGCGGCCAGACATTGCCGGTCATCGACCTGTCCCAGGCCATCGGCATGCGTCCGCTGGTGCCGGGGCCTTCGAGCACGATCATCGTCACCGAATACAACCGCTCGGTTCAGGCGTTTCTGGTGGGCGGCGTCGACCGCATCGTCAATATGAACTGGGAGGCAATCCTGCCGCCACCGACCAGCGCCGGGCGTCAGCACTACCTGACCGCCATCAGCAAGGTGGATGACCAGTTGGTGGAGATCATCGACGTGGAGAAAGTCCTCGCCGAGATCGTGCCGTACAGTGCCAAGGTCTCCCGCGACAAGCTGGACGATCCGGTCCTCTCACGCGCCATTGGCCGCGAAGTGCTGCTGGTGGACGATTCCAACGTGGCGCTCTCGCAGTTGCGCGACACCCTGGGGCAGCTTGGCGTGAAGATGCACGTCGCCCGTGACGGTTTGAAAGCGCTGAACATGCTCAAGGGCTGGGCGGACACCGGCGAGGTGATGACCGACAAGCTGTTGATGGTCTTCACCGACGCCGAGATGCCGGAAATGGACGGTTACCGCCTGACCACGGAAATCCGTAACGACCCTCGTCTGCGTGGCCTCTATGTGGTGCTGCATACCTCGCTGTCCGGGAGCTTCAACGAGTCCATGGTCAAGAAGGTCGGCTGCGATAACTTCCTCTCCAAATTCCAGCCGGACAAGCTGGTCGATGTGGTCCGCGAGCGGCTCATGCTCGACAACTGATCCGGTTCTGTTTCAAGCCCCTTGCTGTATGGAGGGGCTTTTTTGCATCTGTACCGCTTGGTTTTACGGCGTCTCGTATAGAGTGGTGGCTTTCCGCTCTGGCATAAGGACGCGTACATGTTTCACCTCAGCGCACTCTATCGGTACCCCCTCAAATCCTGCATGGCGGAGTCATTGCAGCATGCCAGTTTCGATGAATTGGGCATGAGTGGTGATCGCCGCTGGATGCTGGTGGATGAGGCCACCGGGCGGTTTTACAGCCAGCGCGTGCTGCCGCAGATGTCGCAGCTGTCGGTGCTGTGGAATGCCGACGGCGTGACGTTGTCGGCCCCCGGTCTGGGCAGTCTGGATGTGCCGGTGCCGGCGGATGAGGAGGCCAATCTGCGCGGCATCACGATCTGGCGCGACAGTTTTCGTGTGCCGGATGCAGGGGAGGACGCGGCGCGCTGGGTGACTGCGTTGGTGGGCAAGCCGACACGGCTGGTGCATGTACCGAAAGAGCGCGCTCGCGGGTTGCCTTCCGGCTACGGCGCGATAGAAGACAAGGTCGGATTTGCTGACGGTTTCCCGCTGTTGTTGATCGGCCAGTCGTCGCTGGATGATTTGTCGCAGAAGGTGGGTCGCTCGCTGGAGATGCTGCGGTTTCGCCCGAATCTGGTCGTAACCGGCTCCGAGGCGTTTGCCGAGGATGGCTGGAAGCGCATTCGAATTGGCGGCGTTGAATTGCGGGTGTTGAAGCCCTGCTCGCGCTGCATCCTGACGACGATAGATCCGGCAACCGGCGAACGTAGCGCGGACCGTGAACCGATGACGACGCTGAAGACGTATCGGGAGCGGGAGGGTCAGATCTGGTTTGGGCAGAACCTGGTGAGTGACGGACCAGGGCGGGTCGAGGTGGGGATGGAGGTTGAGGTGCTGGAGTAGTCGAGCGCTTGCTCGTACGCCTTCCCGGCTAAAGCGGGTCCTACGGGGAATAGGCAATTTCACCGTAGGAGCCGGCTTGCTGGCGAACGCGGTTGAACATTCACTGCTGCAGCGCCTGACCCAACGCATTCGCCAGCAAGCCGGCTCCTACAGATTTACATACAGCACAAACTCGGGGTTTAACGCCTACTCATTGTAGGAGCGCGCTTGCCCGCGAATGCGCCGGCTCAGACAACACGACCGTTGCTGACGCTCCTACGGGTTCATCTGGCCCCGATGGCCAGTGCAATGGGCTGCAACCCCAGCCCGACTCCCGTCTTTTACAAATCATCAAAAAACCGTTCATGCCAGTCCACCAGCGGCTGCGGTGAGTTGAGCTTCTGGCCGTAGATCACCGCGTACGACAGCACGTTCTGCACGTACTGGCGGGTCTCGTCGAACGGAATGCTCTCGACCCAGACGTCAAAGGCCAGGTGATTGGCGCCTCGCAACCACTGACGTACACGACCAGGGCCCGCGTTATAAGCTGCCGAAGCCAGCACCCGGTTGCCGTTGAACTGCGCATGGACCTGGCTCAGGTAGGCGGCGCCGAGCTGGATGTTCTTGTCCGGATCAAGCACCTGCGCCGGCGAGGCCAGGGGAATACTGAATTTGCGAGCGGTCTCTTTGGCGGTGGCAGGCATCAGTTGCATCAAGCCTGCGGCACCGACGCCGGAGCGGGCATCGTCCATGAAGGCACTTTCCTGTCGCGTGATCGCAAACACCCAGCTCGAATGCAACCCGCGGACCTGCGCTTCACGCACCAGGGTGTCGCGGTGGGCCATCGGGAAACGGATGTCGAGGTCGTCCCAGTACTGCGCCTGGCTGATGGTGCGGATGGCCGGGAAGTACCAGTGCATGTCGTACGCCAGCCTGGCCTGGGCAACCATTTCGTCCCGGCTGAAGCGACGGGTGACGTGGTACCACTCGCGGCGGCCGTCGACGATCTGCCCGCGATCATAGAACTCCAGTGCACGGCGCACGCCCGGGGTGTTTCGCACCTTGGTCATGAGCGCCTGACTCAGCACCAGCGGCTTGTTGTTGAGCATGTACGGCGTCTGGGTGCGGTCGGCGGCAAGGAAGCCATAGAAATCACGCTCCTTCGCCACCGCCTTGTACAACCCCGGCAGCAGCGGGCTGTTGGGCTGGGCCAGTTCCAGGGAGCGGGCCTGCCAGTAACGCCAGCGATTCGTGGTGGCGAGGTCCTGGGGCAGACGGCGGGTCAGCTCATAGGCGTCACTCCAGCGACCGAGCCGCAGCAACAGGCGCAGGCGCCATTCGGTAACAGTGTTGTCGCGCAGGTCGGGGTCGTATTTGGTCATGACCTCAAGGGCGCGACCGTCGTAACTGCGAGCCAGCGTCAGGCCGATTTCCTTGGCGATCTGAACCTGTTCTTCGTGGGAGAAATGCAGCACCGGCGCGTAACTGTCGAGCAGCTCCATCGCCCGCTGCGGGTCCTGCTTGGCGAGGCGACGCAGGCCCAGGCCGACCACATCGGACATCGCCTCGTCGGCGGGCATGAACTGGCCCTGGTTATTGACCATTTCCGGCTTCTGCGCCACGGCGATCAGCAAACGGCCCTGGGGCGCGAGGGTGGTCATGCTGTTGACCAGTTGATTGGCCAGTGCGTAGTTGCGCCCTTGGGCGGCGAGCTTGGCGCGCTGCCACCTTTTCTGCTCGGTGAGCTGTCCTTCGACCGCCCACTGGGTGAAGAACGTGTCGCAGGCCGCTGGCAGCGTCTTGCCTGTCATCCAGGTTTTCTCGGCGTTGGCATAGCCCTCAGCGCGCTGGTTGTGACCGAGCTGATAAGAGCCATAAAGACAGTCGAGCTCGACGAAATTCAGCTTGGGGTCGTAATACTTGACGAAGGGCTGCCAGTCACCGCGTGAAGCCAGCAGTCGCAGCCAGCGCAGCTTCATATAGTTCGCTTGCGGCAGGTCGCCATGCTCGGCGAAGAACTTTTCGATTTCCTCGTTGCTCGCGCTGTTCAGGCGTGCGGTGAGTTCGTCGTACGCCAGGTAAGGCTCGAGGGGGTAATCCGCCAGCGCCGCGGCATACGTCCGATAAGGGCCGCCGTCGCCCTTGGCCAACGCACGTTTGGCTTCATCGTAATACTGACGCTGGGTGGTGAGATCGACCGCTTGGACGGACTGGGCGGCGGTGGCCGACAGAAGCAGGCAGGACAAAAGGCTGAAGAAACGACTGCGCATGAGACTTCCGTGCAGATGCATCGTGAAAAGTGCGGCTAGCTTAGCCTGTTGCCCGCGCGGGTTGAAGCGCTGCCTCGCCCGTCGTGATAGATGGAAACAAACCGAGGCCTGCAATCGGCCGACCACGGGGTCCGGACGAGTTCCTGTCATCGATTAGCCGCCCCTGTGCCGGGTTATCTCAGGTAGAATGCGCGCCCGGTTTTTGGAGAAGCTCATGACCCTGCTCAAATTCAGCGATGTGTCCCTTGCGTTCGGCGCCATGCCGTTGTTGGACAAGGTGTCCTGGCAGATCGCCCGTGGTGAGCGGGTCTGCATCATTGGCCGCAACGGCACTGGCAAGTCCAGCATGTTGAAGCTCGTCAAAGGCATTCAGATGCCCGACGACGGCAATGTCTGGCGTGCGCCGGGCCTCAAGATCGGCGAGCTGCCCCAAGAGTTGCCGGTCGCTGACGGCCGTACCGTTTTTGATGTCGTTGCCGAAGGCCTGGATGGCGTGGGCGAGCTGCTCGCTCAATACCACCACCTGAGCCAGAACATCGTCACCGCCGAAGACCTCGACAAGCTGATGCACGTGCAGTCGGACCTCGAAGCCCGTGACGGCTGGCGCCTGCAGCAGTTGGTGGACAGCACCCTCAGCCGTCTGCAACTGCCGGCCGACAAGACCCTCGCCGAACTGTCCGGTGGCTGGCGTCGTCGCGTGTTGCTGGCCCAGGCGCTGGTTTCCGAGCCTGATCTGCTGATGCTCGACGAACCGACCAACCACCTCGACATCGGCGCGATTGCCTGGCTCGAAGAAGCATTGAAGGAATTCCAGGGCGCGGTGTTGTTCATCACCCACGACCGTTCCTTCCTGCAAAACCTTGCCACGCGCATTCTCGAACTCGACCGTGGCGGCCTGATCGACTGGGACGGCGACTACGCCAGCTTCCTGGTGCACAAGGAAGCCATGCTCGCGGCGGAAGAAACCGCCAACGCGCTGTTCGACAAGCGTCTGGCCCAGGAAGAAGTATGGATTCGTCAGGGCATCAAGGCCCGTCGTACCCGTAACGAAGGCCGCGTGCGTGCCCTGAAGGCATTGCGCGTTGAGCGCAGCGACCGTCGCGAACGCACCGGCAAGGCCAATATCCAGCTCGACACGGCGGACAAATCCGGCAAGCAGGTGATGGTGCTCGACAACGTCAGCTTCGCTCACCCGGGCGGCCCGATGCTGATCAAGGACTTCTCCATGGTCCTGCAGCGCGAAGACCGCATCGGTCTGCTCGGCGCCAACGGTACCGGCAAGACCACGCTGCTCAAGCTGATGCTCGATAACCTTCAGCCCACCAGCGGCAAAGTGGAAGTCGGCACCCGTCTGGACGTCGCCTATTTCGACCAGTTGCGTCACCAGCTCGATCTGGAAAAGACCGTGATCGACAACGTGGCCGAAGGGCGCGACTTCATCGACATCGACGGCCAGAGCCGCCACGTACTCAGCTACCTCGGCGATTTCCTGTTCAGCCCACAGCGGGCTCGCACGCCGGTCAAGGCGTTGTCGGGTGGTGAGCGCGCGCGTCTGCTGCTTGCCAAACTGTTCAGCAAGCCGGCCAACCTGCTGGTCCTCGACGAACCGACCAACGATCTGGACGTCGAGACCCTCGAACTCCTTGAAGAAGTGCTGTTGACCTTCAAGGGCACCGTGCTGATGGTCAGCCACGACCGGGCATTCCTCGACAACGTCGTCACCAGCACCCTGGTGTTCGAAGGCGAGGGCAAGGTCCGCGAATTCGTCGGTGGCTATCAGGACTGGATTCGTCAGGGCGGCTCGCCGCGTCTGCTGGGCGTCACCGACAGCAAATCTGGCAAGTCCGAACTGGCTACTGCTGTGGTTCAGGCAGCACCCGTCGCAGCGGCAGAAATGCCGGTCGCGAAAAAGAAGCTCAGCTATAAGCTGCAACGCGAGCTGGAAGCACTGCCTGCGCAAATCGACGGTGTGGAAGCGCAAATGGCCGCCCTCACTGCCGAAATGGCCGAGGCCGGTTTCTATCAGCGTCCTGCGGAGCAAACCACGGCCGTAATGGCGCAGCTGGAAAGCCTGCAAGGCGAGCTGGACGCACTGCTCGAGCGTTGGGCCGAGCTGGACGAGTGATCGGTCACCTGCGGCAATAAAAAAGCCCGGTCCTTTTCAAGGGCCGGGCTTTTGTTTTCAGGCCTGGATCAGTCCACGCGCTTGGCCAGTCGTACGGCCAGCACGTCGCACGGTGCGCCGTGCAGCACGTCGTTGGCGGTCGAGCCGAGCAGCAGCGAGAGGCCGTGGCGGCCATGGCTGCCGACAACGATCAGGTCGACGTGGTGTTCCTTCGCCAGGTTGTGAATTTCCTGACGCGGCTGTCCATAGGTCAGATGACTGTCGCCGGTTTTTACGTCAGGGTATTTCAGTTTTAGCTTTTCCAGCTTTTCCTTGGCCTGATCGAACTGCTGTTGCTGCAGTTGCGACAGGTCCATCGGAACGTCGCCCCCGAAGGCCATTGCCATGGGTTCGACGATGTGCACCAGGGAAAGCTTCGAGCCGCCGGCCAGCGCCAGCGCCATGGCTCGTTTGATGACCGGATCGCACTCTTCAGTGAGGTCCACGGCTACCAGGATATGTTCATAGGACATGGGGTGTTCCTTCTGAGGTTTGCGATGGTTTTGATTATGTCTCTTTTCACGCGCCTCTGGCACGCCGATGTGGTTCACCCGCCACTGGCCGCTGCGGGGGGCGTACAAATATGACGGTGTGGATCATCCTGTCAATCATTGCGGTGGTTTTAAGTCCGCTGGTCTGGCTGCGTCCCTCGCGCTCGCAGAGCGGCAGAATGGCCATGCGCATGCAGGCGCGGCGCATGGGCCTGGCCATGCAGCTGATCCCCCAGGAGTGGCCGCATTGGTTGCCCACCGAGCCACCGAGTCCGTGCCCGCAGTATCACCGTCCACGTACCGCGCGGGCGCCCGATGTCTGGGTGTACTGGCAGATGGAGGCGGGCGTGTGGGTCAATCAATGGCGCGAGCCGTGTGAGGACCCGCGTCTGCTCGAGCAGTTCATGAAGCTGCCGGCCGACGTCTACAAGGTCGAAGCGGGCAAGCAGCTGATTGCGGTGTACTGGGCCGAGCGTGGCGAGCCAGAAGTATTGCAGCACATTGCAGCAGTGCTGAAGGCTTTGGCGTAACCCATCCCTGTGCCCGAATCGCGGGCATTAAAAAGCCCGATAACAACATCGGGCCGGGGTTGGCCAGGCAGGCCGTAATTCAGGTGCGGGCGGTGCAATGCCGCGACCGGGTCAATCGCGCCAGTCTGACAGCGGTCTAACGACCCGTCTTGATGCGCATTGCGCTGAATGTAGACCTTAATGGTGCATTTGTCTGCTGGCACGTTGCTTTTTATTCCCCTCATGCCAAGCCCCTCCAGGCGCCAGTCCCTGATCAGTGGCGGCTATCAGCAAGGCAATCATTGTCTTGAATGGCCCTGCATCAGGCGCGCCTTTTACCTGCGATTTGCCGGTTTTGCCCGCTGTCTGCTGAATTGACAATTGCTGGAATATGGCAGAAGGTAGCCGCACCCAAATCAAACGGGCGTATGAATTGAGCGTTTGCCGCAGGAACGCTCTGACAGACGCTCGAATCGCGTCGACGGGGTGACTGGCGTTTGGTGTTTTCGCCTCGACGGCAACGTCGTGCATAGCGCCGGATCTCAGCGTCTGACGCGTATTGTTCAGCTTCCATATCGTGGAGATCAGTTGATGATTTACGAAGGTAAAGCCATCACGGTTAAGGCTCTTGAAAGTGGCATCGTCGAACTTCAGTTCGACCTCAAGGGTGAGTCCGTCAACAAGTTCAATCGTCTCACCCTCAACGACCTCAGTCAGGCCATCGAAGCCATCAAGGCCGACAGCTCGATCAAGGGCGTTATCGTCACCAGCGCCAAGGACGTGTTCATCGTCGGCGCCGACATCACCGAGTTCGTCGATAACTTCAAGCTGCCGGACGCTGAACTCGTCGCCGGCAACCTCGAAGCCAACAAAATCTTCAGCGCCTTCGAAGACCTCAACGTACCGACCCTCGCTGCCATCAACGGCATCGCGCTGGGCGGCGGTCTGGAAATGTGCCTGGCTGCTGACTTCCGCGTGATGTCCGCCACCGCCAAGGTTGGCCTGCCTGAAGTCAAACTCGGCATCTATCCTGGCTTCGGCGGCACGGTCCGCCTGCCGCGTCTGATCGGTGTCGATAACGCCGTCGAGTGGATCGCGTCCGGCAAAGACAACAGCGCCGAAGACGCACTGAAAGTGGGCGCCGTCGACGCAGTGGTTGCTCCGGGCAAACTGCAGGAAGCGGCACTGGACCTGATCAAACGCGCCATCTCCGGCGAGTTCGATTTCAAGGCCAGGCGCCAGCCCAAGCTGGACAAGCTCAAGCTCAACGCCATCGAGCAAATGATGGCTTTCGAAACCGCCAAGGGTTTCGTGGCAGGCCAGGCCGGCCCGAACTACCCGGCGCCGGTCGAAGCGATCAAGACCATCCAGAAAGCCGCCAATTTCGGTCGCGATAAAGCGCTGGAAGTGGAAGCGGCCGGTTTCGTGAAGATGGCCAAGACCTCGGCCGCTGCGAGCCTGATCGGTCTGTTCCTGAACGATCAGGAGCTGAAAAAGAAAGCCAAGGTCTACGACCAGGTCGCCAAGGACGTGAAGCAGGCTGCCGTATTGGGCGCCGGCATCATGGGCGGCGGCATCGCTTATCAGTCGGCGGTCAAAGGCACGCCGATCCTGATGAAGGACATCCGTGAAGAAGCCATCGCACTGGGCTTGGGCGAAGCATCGAAGCTGTTGGGCAAGCGCGTCGAAAAAGGCCGTTTGACCACCGCGAAGATGGCTGAAGCGCTCAATGCGATTCGTCCTACGCTGTCCTACGGCGATTTCGGCACTGTCGACCTGGTTGTCGAAGCCGTGGTCGAGAACCCGAAGGTCAAGCAGGCCGTGCTGGCCGAAGTGGAAGGGCAGGTGGGTGAAGACACTATCCTCGCTTCCAACACCTCGACGATCTCCATCAGCTTGCTGGCCAAGGCCCTCAAGCGCCCGGAAAACTTCGTCGGCATGCACTTCTTCAACCCGGTGCACATGATGCCGCTGGTCGAAGTCATTCGTGGCGAGAAGTCCAGCGAAGTCGCCGTGGCGACCACCGTGGCTTACGCCAAGAAGATGGGCAAGAACCCGATCGTGGTCAACGACTGCCCGGGCTTCCTGGTCAACCGCATCCTGTTCCCGTACTTCGGCGGTTTCGCCAAGCTGGTCAGCGCCGGTGTGGACTTCGTGCGCATCGACAAGGTCATGGAAAAATTCGGCTGGCCAATGGGCCCGGCTTACCTGATGGACGTGGTCGGCATCGACACCGGCCACCACGGTCGCGACGTCATGGCTGAAGGCTTCCCTGACCGCATGAAGGACGATCGCCGCACCGCCGTCGACGCCTTGTACGACGCCAATCGCCTCGGCCAGAAGAACGGCAAGGGCTTCTACGTCTACGAGACCGACAAGCAGGGCAAGCCGAAGAAAGTGGTCGACGCTTCCGTGCTGGAAGTGCTCAAGCCGGTGATCTACGAGCAGCGTGAAGTCAGCGACGAAGACATCATCAACTGGATGATGATCCCGCTCTGCCTTGAGACCGTGCGTTGCCTGGAAGACGGCATCGTCGACACGGCGGCCGAGGCCGACATGGGCCTGATCTACGGCATCGGCTTCCCTCCGTTCCGTGGTGGCGCTCTGCGCTACATCGACTCGATCGGTGTCGCTGAATTCGTTGCCCTGGCTGACCAATACGCTGATCTGGGCGCTCTGTACCACCCCACTGCGAAGCTGCGTGAAATGGCCAAGACCGGCCAACGCTTCTTTGGCTAAGTGCCCAACGAACAGGTGAAGATATGAGCTTGAATCCGAGAGACGTCGTGATTGTCGACTTCGGTCGCACACCGATGGGCCGCTCCAAGGGTGGCATGCACCGCAATACCCGCGCCGAAGACATGTCGGCGCACCTGATCAGCAAACTGCTGGAACGCAATAACAAGGTCGATCCGGCGGAAGTCGAGGATGTGATCTGGGGTTGCGTCAACCAGACCCTGGAGCAGGGCTGGAACATCGCGCGCATGGCGTCGCTGATGACGCAGATTCCGCACACCTCCGCTGCGCAGACGGTCAGCCGCCTGTGCGGTTCCTCCATGAGCGCGTTGCACACTGCGGCGCAGGCCATCATGAGCAACAACGGTGACGTTTTCGTCATCGGCGGTGTCGAGCACATGGGTCACGTCGGCATGATGCACGGTGTCGACCCGAACCCGCACATGTCGCTGTACGCCGCCAAAGCCTCCGGGATGATGGGCCTGACCGCCGAAATGCTGGGCAAAATGCACGGCATCACCCGTGAGGCTCAGGATGCGTTCGGTGTGCGCTCCCACAAGCTGGCGCAGAAAGCCACGCTGGAAGGGAAGTTCAAAGACGAAATCATCCCGATGCAGGGCTACGACGAGAACGGTTTCCTGAAGATGTTCGACTTCGACGAGACCATTCGTCCGGAGACGACGCTGGAAAGCCTGGCCGCCCTCAAGCCTGCGTTCAACCCCAAGGGCGGTACGGTCACGGCCGGCACCTCGTCACAAATCACCGACGGTGCTTCGTGCATGATTGTCATGTCCGGCCAGCGCGCCATGGACCTCGGCATCCAGCCGCTGGCGGTGATCCGCTCGATGGCAGTAGCCGGTGTCGACCCCGCAATCATGGGTTACGGGCCGGTTCCGGCGACCCAGAAAGCGCTCAAGCGTGCAGGGCTGAGCATCGCCGATATCGACTACTTCGAGCTCAACGAAGCTTTCGCTGCACAGGCCCTGCCGGTGCTGAAAGATTTGAAAGTACTCGACAAGATGGACGAGAAGGTTAACCTGCACGGCGGCGCCATCGCCTTGGGTCACCCGTTCGGTTGCTCCGGGGCGCGGATTTCCGGCACCTTGCTCAACGTGATGAAGCAGAATGGCGGCACCCTGGGTGTTGCCACCATGTGCATCGGTCTGGGTCAGGGCATCACCACCGTGTTCGAACGCGTTTAGTTTTAACGGTGTCAGTGTGCGAGCCGGGGCCTGGTGCCCCGGCTTTTGTTTTTTTCCGGAAATGTATTTTCGCCACTTTTTTTCCAGTCACACCCGAGGTTTCCCGCATGCCGCTACAGCCAGGTCTCTACCGTCACTACAAAGGCCCTGAATACCGTGTTATCGGTGTCGCGCGGCATTCGGAGACCGAAGAAGAAGTGGTGTGCTATCAAGCGCTGTACGGCGAATACGGCCTGTGGGTACGCCCTTTGAGCATGTTTCTGCAGTCAGTTGAGGTTGACGGCGAGCAAGTGCCGCGCTTTGCTTTGGTTCAGGCCGAACCGGATCTTTTTCCCCGGCCCTGAAGCAGGACCTGGCAGCAGCATTGCTTGACCTCACCTTTCAGCCACTATATATAGCGGGGCCTCGACGGCTCTGACGTCTTTTTTACTTGCATTAGGAATTTTCCGATCCATGGGCAAATCGCTGGTCATTGTGGAATCCCCGGCTAAGGCCAAGACCATCAACAAGTACCTGGGCAACCAGTACGTGGTGAAGTCGAGTATCGGCCATATCCGAGACCTGCCCACCAGCGGTTCGGCTAGCGCCTCCAAAGAGCCTGCTGCGAAGCGGGGCAAGGCCGTGGCCGAAGCGCCCGCGCTGTCGCCCAAGGAAAAGGCCAAGCGCCAGCTCGTGGCGCGCATGGGTGTCGATCCGGAGCACGGCTGGAAAGCCAAGTACGAAATCCTTCCCGGCAAAGAGAAGGTGATCGACGAATTGCGCCGCCTGGCCAAAGACGCCGACACCATCTATCTCGCGACGGACTTGGACCGCGAAGGGGAAGCCATTGCCTGGCACCTGCGCGAAGCCATTGGTGGCGACGATGCGCGCTACAAGCGCGTGGTCTTCAACGAGATCACCAAGAAAGCCATTCAGGAAGCCTTCTCCAAACCGGGCGAGCTCGACATCGACCGTGTCAATGCCCAGCAGGCACGCCGTTTCCTCGACCGCGTCGTCGGCTACATGGTGTCGCCGCTGCTGTGGCAGAAGATCGCTCGTGGTCTGTCGGCCGGCCGTGTGCAGTCCGTGGCAGTGAAACTCGTTGTAGAGCGCGAGCGTGAAATCCGCGCGTTCAATCCGGAAGAGTACTGGGAGATCCACGCGGACCTCGGCACCGCCAAAGGCGCCAACGTTCGCTTCGAAGTCGCCCGTGAAAAAGGCGAAGCTTTCAAGCCGCTGAACGAGGCGACCGCCATGGCGGCGCTGGAGAAGCTCAAGGCCTCGGCCTACAGCATCAGCAAGCGTGAAGACAAACCCACCAGCAGCAAGCCGTCTGCGCCGTTCATCACGTCCACACTGCAACAGGCCGCGAGCAACCGCCTGGGCTACGGCGTGAAGAAAACCATGATGATGGCCCAGCGTCTGTACGAAGCCGGCTACATCACCTACATGCGTACGGACTCGACCAATCTGTCGGCTGACGCCGTGGCCATGGCCCGCACCTACATCGAAACCGAGTTCGGCAAGAAGTACCTGCCGGAATCGCCGATCGTCTACAGCAGCAAGGAAGGCGCGCAAGAGGCTCACGAAGCGATTCGTCCGTCCGATGTCAACACGCACCCAAGCAAGCTTACCGGCATGGAGCGTGACGCCGAGCGTCTGTACGAGCTGATCTGGCGCCAGTTCGTGGCCTGCCAGATGCCGCCTGCGCAATACCTGTCGACCACTGTCAGCGTCGCGGCCGGTGACTTCGAGCTGCGCGCCAAGGGCCGCATCCTGAAGTTCGACGGTTACACCCGCGTGCTGCCACAAATGAGCAAGCCGGGCGATGACGACGTACTGCCGGACATGGCTCAGGGCGATAAGCTGAAGCTGATCAAGCTCGATCCAAGCCAGCATTTCACCAAGCCGCCTGCGCGTTACTCGGAAGCGAGCCTGGTCAAGGAAATGGAAAAACGCGGCATCGGTCGTCCATCGACCTATGCGGCGATCATCTCGACGATTCAGGACCGCGGTTATGTGGCTCTGCACAACCGTCGTTTCTATTCCGAAAAGATGGGTGACATCGTCACCGAGCGTCTGTCCGAAAGCTTCTCGAACCTGATGGACTACGGCTTTACCGCCGGCATGGAAGAGAACCTCGACGACGTGGCCCACGGCCAACGCGACTGGAAGAACGTTCTTGACGAGTTCTACGGCGACTTCAAAAAGAAACTCGAAGTGGCCGAAGCACCTGACAGCGGCATGCGCGCCAACCAGCCGGTGATGACTGACATCCCGTGCAAGGTCTGCGGCCGCCCGATGCAGATTCGTACCGCGTCCACCGGCGTGTTCCTCGGGTGCTCGGGCTACAGCCTGCCGCCGAAAGAGCGCTGCAAGGCCACGGTCAACCTCACGCCGGGCGACGAAATTGCCGACGACGATGAGGGCGAGTCCGAATCCCGCGTATTGCGTGGCAAGCATCGCTGCCCGATTTGCAGCACCGCGATGGATGCGTACCTCCTGGATGAGAAGCACAAGCTGCACATCTGCGGCAACAACCCGGATTGCTCGGGTTACGAGATCGAAGAGGGCACGTATCGCATCAAGGGCTACGAAGGCCCGAGCGTCGAGTGCGACAAGTGCGGCGGCGAAATGCAGCTCAAGACCGGTCGTTTCGGCAAGTTTTTCGGCTGCACCAACTGCAAGAACACCCGCAAGCTGCTGAAAAGCGGTGAAGCGGCGCCGCCGAAGATGGACCCGGTGAAGATGCCGGAGCTCAAGTGCGATAAGGTCGATGACACCTACATCCTGCGCGATGGTGCGTCGGGGTTGTTCTTGGCAGCCAGCCAGTTCCCGAAAAACCGCGAAACCCGTGCACCGCTGGTGATGGAGATCGCGCCGCACAAGGACGAGATCGATCCGAAGTATCACTTCCTGTGTGACGCGCCGAAGAAAGACCCCGACGGCCGTCCCTCGGTGATCCGCTACAGCCGCAAGTCCAAGGAGCAGTACGTGCAGACCGAAGTGGAGGGCAAGCCTACAGGCTGGCGTGCGTTCTACGACGGCGGCAAGTGGAAGGTCGAGGACAAGCGTTGATCGTTTGATCTCGATCCGGCTGGTCAGCTCCGGCGCTTTGCGTTAAAAGAATCCCTCGGTGTGCTCGCGCGCCCCGAGGGATTTTTTTGTCTGCGATCGACTGGCTGTATTCACGCTTCGATCCACCCATCTCTACAGAGGCCGCTGTCATGGCTCACGAACTCTATACCCGCACCAATCAGAAGATTTTCTTTGCAGGCCTCGCGCTGGAGGCGATGGCGAAGGCCAGGGACAGCAGCGCGATGAACGCCCAGGGGCTTGAGCAGGCTGAACGTGAATCAGCGATCTTTCATCTCTACGGCGCCTTGCTGGGGTTGTGTCATGAAATCGCCGGCTACTACCGGCTGCCACAGGCCAGCACTCCGCGCGCCGAGGACCTGCTCTCGCCAAAAGTACTGGAAGCTATCGCCATTCCGGAAATGGGCGAATTGGTGGAACTCGCTCAGCACCGCGAAACCTGGTTGGCACAGCTGCTGGCGTCCTATCACGCGTTGTTCATGCCACCGCGTGCGCCGCGCAAACCCAAGGGTGACGTCACTCAGCCACTGATCATCGCCGTGGGGGCGGAGGAAGAGCCCGAGCAGGCACTGACGCGCGAAGAGATGGAAAACTGGCGTCAGCAGCTCAAAGGGCTGGCCATTCGGTTCAGAGAAGGTCTTAGCGAGTGCTGATACGGAATGATCGATGGGCTAGGGACTGAGTCATCTGGCTGTTACAATGCCGGCCTTTCGTGGAGAACTGTCCTGATGCCAACTTCGTTTCTGGAAATTGTTGAACTGCCTGACGGCCGCATCGAACTGCGCCGCGCTGAAGATGAAGGATCGCTCGTCACCCTGAATTTTTCGGAAGACGCCAAGGCGTTCTTGCAGGGTCAACACGTCGAAGTCGCCAAGGCGATGCTCAGTGTCGGTGTGCAAATGGCAGGCCGTCTGGCCGAAGGTGAGTTGACCAAGGATGAAGAAGGGCCGCGCGTGTTGCATTGATCTTCTCAATTTGCAACTCGCTCAAACGCTGTCCCGCTTCTCGATTCGCAAGAAGCGCCTACACGCTCTGAATACCCCGAACAGCTCTGCCGACGTGCTCAGCCCAGCCGAATGTTGAGGCTCTGTGCATCGCCGCTACGTGCAGCGCTTGCCAGTTGCTGGCGCGCACTGCCTGAGATTGGATTGATCCAGCTGACCACCGTATGGCTGCGGCCCAGGCGCAAGACTTCACGGGTCAGTTCCAGCGCGCTTTGTGTTCCGCGCGGGTGCATCAGAATAATACGTTCCCGGTTCAGACCGGCGTCACGCAGCCACGCCTGAGTCACACTGGCAGGCGGTGCTACCAGCGTCAGCCAGCGGTCGTTGGTGTCTTCACTCAACTCACGCAGGATCGGAGCCAGCAGGTTGAGGCAGTTCCCGGCAGCGCCGCGCAATGACAATTCACTAAAGGCTTCCGGTTCGTTGCTCCAGGGCGACTCGGCAATCTCTGCCAGGGTCGGGACCTGCAACAGCGGGACGTCGAGCATTGGCATGCCGGGCGCCATGAATGCTTCGAACAGTGGCAGTTGTGCATGTTGTTGCGGTGTCTGTGGGAGCTGCATCTATGTTCTCCTTATCGACGTATCACGCCGACGCTCAAGCCTTCAATGACGAGATCCTGATCTTTGAGATTCACTTCGATCGGTGCGAAGTCGGCGTTTTCGGCCAGCAGCCAGACCTTGTTGCCCTCACGCTTGAAGCGTTTCACTGTGACCTCGTCACCGATCCGCGCCACAACGATCTGGCCGTTGCGTGCTTCGCGGGTGGTGTGGACGGCCAGCAGGTCGCCATCGAGAATACCGACGTCTTTCATGCTCATCCCGTGAACCCGCAGCAGGTAGTCTGCACTCGGGTGAAAGAAGGCGGGGTTGATGGCGAGGGATTCTTCGATGTGCTGCTGGGCCAGGATCGGCGCGCCCGCTGCGACGCGGCCAATGATCGGCAGGCCACTGTCATCGGGTTTGGCTTCGAAGCCGGGGATACGAATGCCGCGGGAGGCGCCCGGGGTCATTTCGATGGCGCCTTTACGGGCCAGCGCTTTCAGGTGTTCTTCGGCAGCATTGGGCGATTTGAAGCCCAGCTCCTGAGCGATCTCGGCGCGGGTCGGCGGATAGCCGTTGTCTTCGAGGCAGCGCTTGATGAAGTCCAGAATCTCGGCTTGGCGTGACGTCAGTTTGATCATGTGCATCGCTCTGGCTTTTTATACAGTGACTGGGATTATATACAGTGCTTGGGTCTTGGCAATGGTCCTTTTCGTCGCGCCTGCACTCAGCCAATGCCATGAATGGCTACAGGCCCCGGTTTGTATGGTTAAATGCCCGTGACTGCATGGCCGCAAAGCGGACGCTCAGGGTTGACAGTGCGGTGTATGAAACGTATGTTTCAAACACTTGTTCGTCAGGCGTTGAACCATGGCTCAGTCGGAAACAGTTGAACGAATTCTCGATGCAGCGGAGCAGCTGTTTGCCGAGAAAGGTTTTGCCGAAACCTCGTTGCGGCTGATAACCAGCAAGGCGTCGGTCAATCTGGCGGCGGTGAACTATCACTTCGGTTCAAAGAAGGCCCTGATCCAGGCGGTGTTCTCCCGATTCCTCGGGCCGTTCTGCATCAGTCTTGACCGCGAGCTTGAACGCCGCCAGGCCAAGCCTGAAAACAAACCCACCCTTGAAGAGCTGCTTGAGATCCTTGTCGAGCAGGCGATGGTCGTTCAGCCGCGCAGCGGTAATGACCTGTCCATTTTCATGCGCCTGCTGGGCCTTGCGTTCAGCCAGAGCCAAGGCCACCTGCGGCGCTATCTCGAGGACATGTACGGCAAGGTGTTCCGTCGTTACATGCTGCTGGTCAACGAGGCGGCGCCGCGCATTCCACCCATCGAGCTGTTCTGGCGGGTCCACTTCATGCTGGGCGCTGCGGCTTTCAGCATGTCCGGCATCAAGGCGTTGCGCGCTATCGCGGAGACCGATTTCGGTGTCAACACGTCCATCGAGCAGGTCATGCGCCTGATGGTGCCGTTTCTGGCGGCCGGTATGCGTGCGGAAACCGGAGTTACCGACAACGCCATGCTCACCGCGCAACTTCGGCCCCGGACCAAAAGTTCGGCGCCGGTGCCTGCCAAGGCCTGAGGCGCGCCACCGGCCGGCGGTGGCGGAATTTGCATCACATCCTGCGATCCCTCACCATGCCGGCCTGAGCATTGGTTGTTGAAGGATCTTCCTATGAGTTCTGGCCTGCAAGGCTCCCTGATGGTGGATGTCGCCGGTACCTGGCTGACCTCCGAAGACCGTCAGTTTCTGCGTCAGCCCGAAGTGGGCGGCTTGATCATTTTCGCGCGTAACATCGAGAGCCCGCGGCAAGTTCGTGAGCTCTGCGCGTCCATTCGCGCCATTCGTCCCGAGCTGCTGCTCGCTGTCGATCAAGAGGGCGGCCGGGTACAGCGCCTGCGCCAGGGTTTTGTGCGGCTGCCGCCGATGCGCGCCATTGCCGGTCATCCAAACGCAGAAAGTCTCGCCGAGCATTGCGGCTGGCTGATGGCAATCGAAGTGCTGGCGGTAGGGCTGGACCTCAGCTTTGCGCCGGTGCTGGATCTGGACTATCAACGCAGTGCAGTCGTTGGCACCCGGTCGTTCGAAGGCGACCCCGAGCGGGCGGCGGTACTGGCGGGCGCTTTTATCCGGGGCATGAATGCGGCCGGCATGGCCGCCACGGGCAAGCACTTTCCCGGGCATGGCTGGGCCGAGGCTGACTCCCATGTGGCGATCCCCCATGACGAGCGCAGTCTGGAAACAATCCGGGCCAACGACCTGGTGCCTTTTCAGCGCTTGAGCAAACACCTGGCAGCGGTCATGCCTGCCCACGTCATCTATCCCCAGATCGACTCACAGCCGGCGGGCTTCTCCCGTCGCTGGCTGCAGGACATCCTGCGCGGCGAGCTGGGCTTCGATGGCGTGATCTTCAGCGATGACCTGTCGATGGCCGGCGCCCATGTGGTGGGTGATGCCGCCAGCCGCATCGAGGCGGCCCTCACCGCAGGTTGCGACATGGGATTGGTCTGCAACGACCGCGCTGCGGCCGAGTTGGCATTGAGCGCGGCGCAGCGCTTGCAGGTTTCGCCTCCTGCGGCGCGACTTCACAGAATGCGTGGCCAGGGCATGGTGTCAACCGAATACCGGCAGCACCCCCGCTGGCTGGCGGCGCTGACCGCCTTGCGCGCTGCTCAATTGATCGAATAAGGATTCCCCATGACTGTTTACGCGATTATCGGCGGCACCGGCCTGACCCAACTGGAAGGCCTGACGATCCGTCAGTCTCTGGCCGTGAATACCCCTTTCGGCGCGCCGTCCGGCGATATTCAGCTCGGCGAATACGCCGGCCGCGAGGTGATGTTTCTGGCCCGTCACGGGCACCCGCACCGCTTTCCGCCGCATAAGGTCAACTACCGCGCCAACATCTGGGCTCTGAAGCAGGCCGGGGCCGAAGCGATTCTGGCGGTCAACGCCGTCGGCGGAATTCATCCCGACATGGGCACCGGCCATTTCTGCGTGCCCCATGATCTGGTGGATTACACCAGTGGCCGCGAGCACACCTACTTTGCCGATGATCTTGAGCACGTGACCCACATCGATTTCAGCTTTCCCTACAGCGCGCCATTGCGGGCTCGACTGATCGCCGCGCTGGCGGCTGAAGGGTGCGCCCACAGCGACTTCGGCGTGTACGCCTGCACCCAAGGCCCGCGCCTGGAATCCGTGGCCGAGATTGCACGGCTGGAGCGCGACGGTTGCGACATCGTCGGCATGACCGGCATGCCTGAAGCGGCCCTGGCACGTGAGCTTGAACTGGAATATGCCTGCCTGGCGCTGGTGGTGAATCCGGCCGCGGGCAAGTCGGCAGCGCTCATCACGATGGCGGAAATCGAGCAGGCTTTGCACGACGGAATCGGCAAGGTCAAGGCAACCCTGGCAAGGGTGCTCAGTGCTGCTTGAAGCAGGAAATCGTCGGGCTGGCCGGGGCTTTTCTGGAGCGCTGGCTAGGCCGGGGAGGGCGATAAAGTCAACGTCATTTCGTTGAAAAAGTTGTCCACGGAAAGGGTGAATATCTCTGTGGATAAGTTTCTGTAAGCCTGTAGTTGCAAGGCTTTAGCTGCAATGGTCGTTTAATGATCAGGTTTGCCACTGGCGCCGACGCAGCAGGTTAATCGTCAGAATTCTATTCAGAACAGGCCAGGAATGGGCGGGGAGCAATCGAGGGAGGGATCAGGCTTTCAGATGCCAGTCAGCGCGTCGATCTCGACGCGCTGACAAGGCAAGTTTCCGAAGGTATAACTCATGCGGTTCAGCGAAGGGGTCCGTGGGTGAAAAGCCCTGATCGGATGATCAGGACTCTGCCCACTCAACGTCGGTCAGACCCAGTTGCTCGGCTTTCGGCTTGGTCACTTTCGGGACCCTGTCCGACCGGTATTTGGGAATCTGACCGAACCCGGCATCCACCGAAGCCCAGTGCCAGGCTGATGCGTTGTCCATGCCTTCTGCGCTGATGTAGAAGCTTTTGTAGCTGCCGTGCAGCAGATAATCGATTCTGAAATGCTTGTACTGTCCCACGCTTGCAAACCTCCCTATCAGTCACTCACTTTGTAACTGAGTCGTCACCGCCGGGAAAATTCACTCGAAATCTCCCTTCTAAGCCAAACGGTTAGCTTTAGTACAGAACGATTGGCAAACAGTGGTCCACCCTTACAAATGAATGGCATAGCCCCGGTTTCAATGGGGTTTAGTGGTGGCTTGGCTGCATGCAGCGTTGTCCGATGCGGCAGCGACGACGTTTTTGTCATCCTGCCGCGCCGTTTTTTACACTCAAACGGTTACTTGTTCAGGAATTTGAACACAGTGGTCTGGGTGTAGGCCTTGCCCGGGTCCAGGCGGGTGGAAGGAAAGGCAGGTTGGTTCGGCGAGTCCGGGTAGTGCTGGGTTTCCAGCGTGAATGCGCCCCAGTGCGGGTAGATCTTGCCGCCCTTGCCTTTGACGGTGCCGTCGAGGAAATTGCCCGTGTACAGCTGGACCCCAGGCTCGGTGGTGAACAGCTGCAGGCGGCGCCCGGACTTCGGATCGACTACGTCCGCTGCCAGATTCGACAGTTTGCCCTTGGTGTCGAGCACCCAGTTGTGGTCGTAGCCGCCTTGGGTCGCTTCAGCAAACTTGAGCTGCTGGTTGTCTTCACGAATGCGCTTGCCGAAGGCGACAGGCTTGAGGAAGTCAAACGGTGTGCCGGCCACTGACGGGAGCTCGCCGGTCGGGATCAGCGTCTCGTTGACCGGCGTGTAATGCCCAGCATGCACCACCGCCACCTGATCAAGGATGTCGCCGTTACCCGCGCCGGCCAGGTTGAAGTAGCTGTGGTTGGTGAGGTTGAGCACGGTCGGTTTGTCTGTCGTCGCGTGGTACTGAATGCGCAACTCGTTCTTGTCGTTCAGGCTGTAGGTGACTTCGGTTTTCAGCGTCCCGGGGAAACCCATCTCGCCATCCACCGAAACGTACGTCAGCTTGACCCCGACCGAGCCTTTGTCCTTGACCTCTTGAGCCTTCCAGATCTGCTTGTCGAAGCCTTTCGGGCCGCCATGCAGTGAGTTGGTCTTGTCGTTCAGCGGAACTTGATAGCTCTTGCCATCCAGAGTGAACTTGCCGCCGGCCAGGCGATTGCCGAAGCGGCCGATGGTAGCGCCGAAAAACGCGGTGCCATTGACATAGCCATCCACATCATCGAAGCCCAGGACCACGTCCTCGGCCTTGCCGTGCTTATCCGGTACCAGCAGTGACTGGAGCGTGCCGCCGTAAGTGATCACGGTAGCCTGCATGCCCTGGCTGTTGCGCAGGGTGTATTTCTCGACCGGGGTGCCATCGGCAAGTTTGCCAAAAGCGCCGTGTTCGGTGGACAGTCCGGCGGCGTGCACTTGCAGGGCGGCGGCCATCAGCGACAAGCCTATGGCAGGTATAAGCGTCTTTCTCATTGCGTCGATCCTTTTGTTTTTATGGGCATGTTTTACCAGCGTGTTGCTATCGGCGTTGTCACGGGCGTTGCCCGAGGGCAGCACCCTTGTTGCTCTGATCGCGGCGTCTGTCGCGACGGCTCGGCGGCGCAGTATCCGGTGATTGGTCATACTATTTGAGCCGTCTGGCGCTGATATTTCGAGTTATAGATCAAAAGCACTCGCTTTAAAAATAAATTGTAATACTATTTGGCGAAAGGCGGTGTCCGTACTGACCCGGGAAGGTCTAGCCCAGGATTGCTCGCCTGTACAGGCGTTTGACTCCTAATCGTATGATCATTAGCCTCGATTTGCGGAACACACCGCAGACAGGGGCGGATCAATGAGCAGCAGTTTTCACGCGTCTACGGTAGACCGCCTGGGGGCCTGGATTGCTCAAGGCCATGTGATGCCGGGGCAGTCGCTAAAGGTTGAGGCGGCGTTGGGTGAAGAATTCGGTGTCAGTCGTACCGTGATTCGCGAGGCCATCAAAACACTGGTGGCTAAAGGATTGCTGGAAGTCGGACCCAAGGTGGGCACGCGGGTATTGCCGGTGCGCAGCTGGAATCTGTTTGACCCGCAAGTGGTGGGGTGGCTGGCGGCGAAGGGGCTGCCGGAAAGTTTTGTGCTGGACCTGCTGGATTTGAGGCGCGCCATAGAACCGATGGCCGTGCGTTGGGCATGTGAAAGGGCGACACCGGAGCAGATTGCCGGGATTCAGGCAGCTTATATGCGGCTTGCGGCCAGTGTGGCGGACTCGAGTGATTACAACGCTGCGGATCAACACTTCCATGAAGCGGTGTTAGCGGCGAGCCATAACCAGTTCATCGAGCAGATGTTGCCGGCACTGGGCGCTTTGCTGGCGATCTCGTTCGAAGTGTCATCGGCGGTGCCTGGAGAACTGGGCAGAACCTTGCCGTTGCACAAGAATCTGGCAGATGCCATCGCCAACCGGGATTCGGCGAGGGGTGTGTGGGCCTGCATGAGCCTGATTGAAAACGCCGGTGAAGTGATTGCGCGTTGTCGGGAACAACCCCTGTCGCGCAGCTCATGACCGGCCGAGTGAGACGTTTTACAGGTGAGCTTTTTGAGTGGCTCACGGACCTATAATAATAAGCAGGAAATTTTCCATGAAATGGCTGCCGGTCTGCGACCAGCGTTTCAAACTGGCCGAAGGGCCATTCTGGGACCCTACCCACCAGGCGCTGTACTGGGTCGATATCGCCAGCTTCCGCGCGTTGCGCTTGCGCGAAGGCCAGCTGTCCCACTGGCAGTTCCGCGAACCTGTTTCTGCCTTCATACCCACCACCCAGGGCGACGCACTGGTCACCCTCGCCAGTGGCGTCCATCGTCTCGACCTCGATTCCCCGACCAGTCAACCTGTCCTTTCTCTGCTGATTGCCGCCGACCCCGTGCCGGGCAACCGTGCCAATGAAGCCCGTTGCGACCGGCAGGGTCGGCTGTGGCTGGGGACGATGCAGAACAATCTGGACGAGCAGGGCGGCGACTTGCCGATCGAGCGCCGGTCGGGCGGACTTTTCCTCGTTGACAGCGATGCCTCAGTTGCGCCCTTGCTGGATGGGCAGGGCATCGTCAACACCCTGGTCTGGCCGGCAAACGGTTCCGCTGTGCTGACCGCCGACACCCTGGACGGTGTGATCTATCGTTACCCGATCAACGATGATGACTCCCTGGGCGATCGCGAAGTCTGGGCCCATGAGCATGCCCGCGGCGCACCTGATGGCTCGGCGATGGACGAAGACGGTTTCGTCTGGAACGCCCGCTGGGGAGGCGGTTGCCTGATCCGCTTTGCCCCTGATGGCAGCGTTGATCGGGTCGTCGAATTGCCGGTCAGTCACCCCACCAGTTGTGTGTTTGGCGGGCCTGAGATGACCACTTTATTTGTGACCAGCGCGCGACCTGCAGAGGATGCGCTGGAGCTGGACGGGTCTGTGATTCAGATGGAAATCGGCATCAAGGGAATGGCCTCGCACCGCTTTGCGGGGTGACCCAAACCCTCCGCCAATGAGGTGTGACACTCGGTTACATAGGCTTCATTGATAATATGATATGACTGTTTTCAGTCGAGCGGCCTGCGCTGTTTTCACCTGCATACCGCCCCGACACTCACTGCTGAACGCTGTAGCTAGTCAATAAAAATAAGGAGTTAGCTATGTTGAGTCGCCACGGGATTCGTTCCCTGTGCTGTGCTGCTGTTGCCACCGCCATTCTGGGCATGAGCGCCGGTGTATCCGCCGCCGACGCTGAGAAGGTCAAGATCGGCTTTCTGGTCAAGCAGGCTGAAGAGCCCTGGTTCCAGACCGAGTGGCAGTTTGCCGAGAAAGCCGGTAAAGACCACGGTTTCGAAGTGATCAAAATCGCCGTTCCCGACGGTGAAAAAACCCTCTCCGCCATCGACAGCCTTGCCGCCAACGGCGCCAAAGGGTTTGTCATCTGCCCGCCTGATGTATCCCTCGGCCCGTCCATCGTCGCCAAAGCCAAAGCGAATGGTTTGAAAGTCATGGCTGTCGATGACCGCTTTGTCGACGCCAAAGGCAAGTTCATGGAGGACGTACCGTATCTGGGCATGGCGGCGTTCGAAGTCGGCCAGAAACAGGGCGCGGCCATGGCCGACGAAGCGAAGAATCGCAAGTGGGACTGGAAAGAAACCTACGCGATCATCAACACCTACAACGAACTGGACACTGGCAAGAAGCGCACCGACGGTTCGGTGGATGCGTTGAAGAAAGCCGGTATGCCTGAAGACCATATCCTCTTCGCTCCGCAGAAAACCCTCGACGTGCCTGGCAGCATGGACTCCACCGGTGCGGCCCTGCCCAAACTGCCAAGCGGCGCCAAGAATCTCATCATCGGCGGCATGAACGACAACACGGTGCTGGGCGGCGTACGTGCGACGGCTGGCGCCGGCTTCACAGCGGCCAACGTGATCGGCATCGGCATCAATGGTACTGACGCCATCGACGAGCTGAAGAAGAAGGAAAGCGGCTTCTTCGGGTCGATGCTGCCCAGCCCTGACAAAGAGGGCTACAACACCGCCCTGCAGATGTACGAGTGGGTCACCACCGGCAAAGAGCCTGCGAAATACACCGCGATGGACGACGTGACGCTGATCACCCGTGCCAACTTCAAGGAAGTGCTGACCAAGATCGGTCTGTACAAGTAAGCGCGGCAGTCGAGTCGGGACGCCTGGCTCTCAGGCGGATATCTGCAAGGCCCCGTTCCATCCGCAAAGGGTGGGGCGGGGTGGAGGTGGTTCATGCAACAGGCATCGGTTCAACAACAGGTTCAGCCTGGCGGCAGCCTGCGCTTCAACGGGATCGGCAAGACTTTTCCCGGGGTGAAGGCGCTGTCGGACATCAATTTTGAAGCTCGGCCAGGCAGCGTTCACGCGCTGATGGGCGAGAACGGCGCGGGTAAATCGACGCTGCTGAAGATTCTCGGCGGTTCGTACCAGCCCAACGGTGGTGATCTGCAGATCGGCGACCAGCATCTGGCGTTCAAATCCACCGCCGACAGCATCGCGGCCGGCGTGGCCGTGATTCACCAGGAACTGCACCTGGTCCCGGAAATGTCGGTGGCGGAAAACCTGCTGCTCGGTCACATGCCCAATCGCTGGGGCATGATCAACCGCCGGGCCATGGTCCGGCGCGCGCGGGAGCTGCTCAAAGGCTTGGCCGACGAGATCGACCCGAATACGCGTCTGGGTGATCTTTCCCTGGGGCAGCGGCAGCTGGTGGAAATTGCCAAGGCCATGTCGCGCAATGCCCACGTCATCGCGTTCGACGAACCCACCAGCAGTCTGTCGGCGCGCGAGATCGATCGTTTGATGGCAATCATCACCCGGCTGCGTGACGAGGGCCGGGTCATTCTCTACGTTTCCCACCGCATGGAAGAAATCTTCCGCGTGTGTGACGCCGTGACCGTGTTCAAGGACGGACGCTTCGTGCGCACCTTCGAGGACATGGCCGATCTGGACCATGATCGCCTGGTGACCTGCATGGTCGGGCGCGACATCCAGGACATTTATAACTATCGGCCGCGTCAGCACCAGGGGCCAAGCCTGCGCGTGACCGGGCTGATGGGCCCCGGTTTGCAGGAGCCCGCGACGTTTGCGGTGGAGAAGGGCGAGATCCTCGGCTTCTTCGGCCTGGTCGGCGCCGGCCGGACCGAGATGTTTCGCATGCTCTCGGGGCTGACGCGCAGTCAGGCCGGTACTTTGCAACTGGAGGGCAAGCCGCTGAACCTGCGTTCACCGCGCGACGCCATCGACGCCGGCATTCTCCTGTGCCCGGAGGACCGCAAGAAAGAAGGCATCGTGCCGCTGTCCAGCGTCGCCGAGAACATCAACATCGGCGCGCGGCCTCGGCACGTCAGCCTGGGTTGCCTGATTCAGGGACGCTGGGAGCGTGACAACGCCAGGCACCAGATCAAATCGATGAACGTCAAGACGCCTTCGCCCGAGCAGCAGATGCTGTTCCTGTCGGGCGGCAATCAGCAGAAGGCCATTCTCGGCCGCTGGCTGTCGATGCCGATGAAAGTACTGCTGCTGGACGAGCCCACCCGTGGCATCGACATCGGCGCGAAATCCGAGATATATCAGATCATCCATAACCTCGCCGCTGACGGCATCGCGGTCATCGTAGTGTCCAGCGACCTGATGGAGGTCATGGGCATTTCCGATCGCATTCTGGTCATGAGTGAAGGCGCTATCACCGGCGAGCTGTCCCGGGAAGAAGCCAATGAGCAGCGGTTATTGCAACTGGCATTGCCGCGTACCCGTGGCTGAACCCGACCAAGAACCTGGTTATGAAAACGGCTATGAAAAATAAGAACGAGGTGCGTATGTCTACCGAATCCAGCCTGACGGCTCCCCGCCAAGGCATGAACCTGCGTCGATTCGTCGACGACTGGGCGATGCTCATGGCTGCACTGGGCATTTTTGTGCTCTGTGCGCTGCTGATCGACAACTTCATGTCGCCGCTGAACATGCGTGGCCTGGGCCTGGCCATTTCCACGGTCGGCATTGCCGCCTGCACCATGCTCTACTGCCTGGCATCCGGGCATTTCGACCTGTCGGTCGGTTCGGTGCTGGCGTGTTCAGGCGTGATTGCCGGGATCGTGATTCGCGACACCGACAGCGTGTTTCTGGGCGTATCGGCGGCGCTGGCCATGGGCTTGCTGGTCGGGCTGATCAACGGCATCGTCATCGCCAAGCTGCGCATCAACGCGCTGATCACCACCCTGGCGACCATGCAGATTGTCCGGGGGCTGGCTTACATATTCTCCAACGGTAAAGCCGTGGGCGTCGGCGACGAGGCCTTCTTCGTGTTCGGTAACGGTCAGCTGTTTGGCGTGCCGGTGCCGATTCTGATCACCATCGTCTGCTTTATATTCTTCGGCTGGCTGCTGAACTACACCACTTATGGGCGCAACACGCTGGCCATCGGCGGCAACCAGGAAGCGGCGTTGCTGGCAGGTGTCCACGTCGACCGTACCAAGATCATCATCTTCGCCGTGCACGGCCTGATTGGCGCGCTGGCCGGTGTGGTGCTGGCCTCGCGCATGACCTCGGGTCAGCCAATGATCGGCCAGGGTTTCGAGCTGACGGTGATTTCTGCATGCGTGCTGGGCGGCGTTTCCCTGAGCGGCGGCATCGGCATGATTCGCCATGTCATCGCCGGGGTGTTGATTCTGGCGATCATCGAAAATGCCATGAACCTGAAGAACATCGACACGTTCTACCAATATGTGATTCGCGGCACGATCCTGCTGCTGGCGGTGATCATCGACCGGTTGAAGCGTCGCTGATCAAGCGTCGATGAACGTCCGCTGCGTGGGGCTGGTACTTCCCCACGCAGCGCTGCGTTAGGGTGACCCCCCTCGTCAGTCCCCGCTCATTTGTCCGAGCACGTTCAACCCCACAGATCCCAATCCCTGGACACCCTTCGCTCTGGCACCCTTCGCTCTGGCAACAACCCGCATTACACGAGTTTCGAGGTCTCGAAGATCAGCCGCATCGTCGCCTGAGCCAGCGACTGAGCTTCAATGCGTATCGTCTCCAGCTGCACTGTGGCCTCGGTGAACCGGGGGTCGTGGTTACGGACTTCAATAAGCTGCGTCAACTGCAGCGAAGCGTCGATGAGGCCGTAAAGATTGCGGTGCAGCTGATGGGTGACCTTAGTCAGGTGGGGGTATACGTCCGGGTTATCTTCAGGATCAATCACCAGTGCCGTATTCACCGCGTCGGCAGAGGACCTGTTGCCGCTCATGACATAGTTCAGGTCAACGCCGGCTTCCGCGATGCGAAGCAGATAATCGGCTTTCGGTGACCGGGTGCCGTTTTCGTAATTGCCCTGTGCGTTGGTTTCGACGCCGCCAATTGCGCCCAATGCACTCTGCGACAGCTTCAACCTGTTGCGTTCCTGCCTGAGTCGCAGGCCAATGCCTTTCATATATTCAACTCCATTTGACCATCCCTGACGTTAGCAGCTGATTGCGTACCCATGGATCGACTCGGCTTCGCGAATGAGCAGATCAACGCAAACGGATGCAGTTTCTGAGGCTTCAACTATTCAGAACCGGCGAAACAATAACGTTATCTGTTTCGATTGTGGATCCGAACTTAGCGTGTTGTAGGAGTTTTCTCAAGCAGTTGTATGACAACTATTCGTATGAAGGGTTTTTAAGGGATGGTGCAGCGCTTTGAATGGCGGGGGCGAAGCAGGTGGGCAACCGGGCACGGGAGGTGCCCGGTGTCGATGCGATCAGGAAGGGCAGCGGGCATCAGGTTGACGCGCCCATTGCGTGGCGGTGCGGGCGATTGTATCGGCCAGCGTCGAAACGGCTTTCTGGTGCGCGACTACGAGATTTTCCATACCGATACCGGCCGGTTGGCGAATGACGCTGCTGCAGGTGAGGGTCTGCCGTTTGCTGCCGGGCCCGGCACCGCCACCACGCAGGCTCAAATTCCAGACCACGTCGATCAGCGCGTATTGATCCAGTACCGATTCAAAGCGACGGACGTCAGCGCGCACCGAGAGCGCCGGCTGGTCACTTTGTTTGGGCAAGCCCGCGAGATCCCGGGAGCCAAAGCGCCGCTCCAGCTGCCCGGTCAGTGCGTCGTGGAACTCATCGCCCAATGGCGCGCCCCAGCGCTCGTTCTCCAGAATCGCCAGGCTGCCGTTGCCCTGGCGGATGACCAGCGGCGGCTGATCGACCTGCACCGGCATGAGCACCGCCTGCATTTCAAACTGGAACGGCGCCTGGCTCACACTGGCCGGCGCCGGAGTGGCCGGCGCGATCAATGTGTAATAGTGGGTCGGCGTAGAGGCGCAGGCCGTTACACCGAGCACACAGGCCAGCGCGAGGAAAGAGTTTCGGAAAGTAGAGCTACGTAAGGTCATTGAGCAGGCTCCGGAGCGATTTCGCGGGAAGAGGACGATCCTTTGTAAGAGCCTGGCGCAGCATCACCCGACCGGCCACGAATCAGCGACTCAGGATGACGACTGAGGAAGTCGGTCAATACCCGCACCGAGCGTGCCGTGCGCTGCACTTCTTCCATGGCCTGACCCAATTGCTGACGCGCCGGGGAGTCATCCGACAACGTTTCGTTGGCCGTGCCCAGGGTTTTCTGCGCTTGTTGCAACGCGCCGCGCATCTGAGGCAACACGTCGCTGTTGACCTGCTTCATGGTTTTCTGAAGTTCGATCAGGCTGCCGTTGAGGTTCTTCGCCAGGTCGTCGAGGGGGATTTTACCGAGCTTGTCGACGAACGCCTGCAACTGCTCTTGCAGTTTGTCGAAGCTGCCGGGCACCGTCGGAATCTCCAGCGGCCGGGCTTTGGCGTTGTATGAGACTTTTGCCGCCTTGGGGTCGAAATCCATGGCAACGTAAAGTTGCCCTGTCAGCAGGTTGCCGGTACGCACTTGAGCACGCAGGCCACGTTCAATGAATTGCCCGAGAACCCTCGATGTTTTTTCTTCATCGTCGCCTGCGCCTGCCTGCTGCTGCAGCTTGTCATTGGCCGCACCCAGTCGCTGCGGATAAATGACTGCACCGACGATGCCGGGGAACGTGCCCGTGGCGGCGTCGTAGTCGAGATCCACCGAGACCACTCGGCCTATATTCACGCCGAGGAAGTCCACCGGGGCATTGACCACCAGGCCCCGCAGCGACTGGTTGAAGCGCATGCGGATGTATTTGGGCTCGCCATCGGGCGGCGCCAGTGCCGTGGCCTGGTCTTCGAACAGTTTGAATTCAGCATTGCCGTCGGCGATCTTGGCGTCCGGGCTGTATTTGGGTTCGCGGAAGGCGATACCGCCGGACAGGATCGACGCCATGGACTGGGTCGACACTTTCAGGCCCGAGGCGCCAAGGGTCACGTCCACGCCGCTGGCGTTCCAGAAGCGCGAGTCAGTAAGCACATATTGATCATTGGGCGCGCCAACGAAAATCTCGACATCGACGCCCTTGCCGTCCTTGGCCAGTTCGTAGGCCACGACCTGACCCACCTGAATACGGCGGAAGTACACCGGCGATCCGATGTCCAGCGAGCCGAGGTCGTCGGTGTGCAGGATGAAACGCTTGCCTTTCTCCCCGAACGTGACGGCTGGCGGGGTTTCCAGACCGGTGAAGTCTTTTTTGGTTTCTTCAGAGCTGCCGGCATCGGCGCCAATGAAGGCGCCCGACAAGAGGGTGTCGACGCCGGTGACGCCGTGGGCGCCGATGCGCGGACGCACCACCCAGTACTGCGTGTCCGCACGGGTGAAGGGCACGGCCGACTGGTTCAGGTCGATGCTCGCCAGCACGTGGGTGCGGTCATCGCTTAATTCGATGTCGGTGACGATGCCGATGACCACGTTCTTGTACTTGACCTGGGTTTTCTTGGCCTCCAGACCTTCGGCCGTCAGGAAGCTCACCACCACCTTGGGGCCGACGTTGAGGAAGTCATGAACCACCATCGACAGGCCGATCAGGGCCGCGACGATCGGCACCAGCCAGACCAGTGAAACGCGCACCTTGCGGGCCTTGACCTGGGGGCGGGTCGGCGGGGAGGGGGGTAGGGTGTTATCGGACATCTTCAACCTCTGCGTCCCAGATTAGCCGGGGATCGAACGTCATGGCGGCAAGCATGGTCATCACCACCACCAAACCAAAAAACAGAATGCCAAGGCGCGGCTCGATGGTGCTGAGCCCGCGAAACTGCACCAGCGCTGCGACCAGCGCGACCACCAGCACATCGAGCATGGACCAGTAGCCGATCAATTCGATGAAGCGATACAGCCGCGAACGTTCGCGCATCGCCCAGGTGCTGCGGCGCTGGCATGTCACCAGCATCAGGCCCAGCACCAGAAACTTTATGCAGGGCACAACCACGCTGGCGATGAAAATCAGAATGGCGATGTCCCACGAGCCGCCTTCGGCAAACTCGATCACCCCGCTCATGATGGTGTTCTCGCTGCTGCTGCCGAGCATCGTCGTGTACATCACCGGCAACAGGTTGGCTGGAATGTAGAAGATCAGCCCGGCGATCAGAAAGGCCCAGGTGCGCGTCAGACTGTTGGGCTTGCGCCGATGCACGGGCGAATCGCAGCGCGGGCATTCATGGGCGTCTTCCGGGCAGACGTAACTGCAGACGTGGCACAGGGTGACTTTGTACTCGCGGGCGTACGGAATGCCGTTCATTCGGGTCTGACTCCCAGTTCGTCCCACAGGCGGCGGATGTCTTTGCCGGCGATCAACAGGATCAGCACCATCAGCATTGCCATGGCCCACAGGCCTGCGCCCGGGTGTACGTCCAGCATGCCTGCCAGCTTGACGATCGCCACCAGAATGCCCAGCAGGCACACCTCCAGCATGCTCCAGGGGCGCAGGTGTTCGAGGGTGCGCATGCACATTTTGAAACCGGGGGCGATCTGGCCGCGATGGGCGTGGGCCAGCACCCAGAACAGCAGGGCAATCTGGAGCGCCGGCGCAAGAATGATGGCCAGCCCTGCGACCAGGGCGATCAGCGTGATCTGACCCTGGGCCAGCGCTTGAACCGACCCCCACAGCGTCACCTCGTTGTGCAGGCCCTGCATGCTGATGCTGATGACCGGGAACACGTTGGCGAAAATGAACAAGATGCAAGCCGCGATACTCAGGGCGAGCAACTGTTCGACGGTGAGCCGATGGCTGCGACGGAGGATCGCGGCGCAGCGCAGGCAGTAGGCAGCTTCGCCTTTATTCAGAGGGATGGACTCATAGACCGAGTCGCAATGCTCGCAGATGATCCATTGATCAGCGCGGCTCTGCGTTTCGGCGACCGCTGGCGGCTGCTCGCTTGCATGAGCCTGGCGGTGAGGAATGTCAGTCATCGGCGTGGGCGTCGCGGAATTCATGGGCGTGGTCGGGATTGATCGGGTGTGTTCGACTGCGCGCCCGTGTGGCGGGCGGGTAGCGATACCCTGTCAGTGAAGCGCAGGGCGGCATTGGCTGAAGTGAACGTCATGACGGTGCGCCTGCGAAAAGACTTGAGAGATTGACCACAGTGCCATCATCGCGTTCGGTTATTTTTCAGGCCCGGCAGCAATCTTCGAGGGGCTCTGTCACTGGCGAGGGGTGAAAACGCGTTCATGGCTGTCGCCGAGCAGTGTACCGGCTGGACGCTCAACTCGCACTCGCCTGCGGTGGTAGACTCCCGCCACTTCAAACGAGGAGCGACAGACGTGCGCAAGATGGCAATGATGGTGGCGGTGTTGATGCTGGCGGGTTGTGATGGCGGCAAGCCCGCAACGCCCGCCCAGGTTCCGAGCACTGATTCGACCGCAGAAGCGCCGACGCCCGCTTCGCAGAAATGGACCATTCGTGTCCATTTGAAAGAAGCGCTGAGCGACATGACCTATTGGCTGGTCGAGCACCATTACCCGTCTTACGTGGTGAAGGTCGATGGCAGGGAAGTGGTGATGATCGGGCCGTTCGAATCCCGGGCAGACGCCGAGAAGGCCAAAACGGATATCGACGCCGCGATGGTCAAGGGGCATCGCTTGTCGCAGTTGGAAGTGATCGCGCCGCGGTCACAATAATTTCCAAGGTGATCCGCGCTGAAGGCGGTTCCACCGTTCAAGTAGGACCGGCTTCAGCCGGGAAGAGGCCAGCGCGTCGACTCACAATGTCAGGGTCTAACGCGCGAAATCTCCCGGCCAAATCCAATCTTGCTACGGCGTCAAACGTTTAATCAACGACGGCCCAGCAACAAACCTACCACTAGACCGAAGCCCGCAGAGACCGCTACGGTCTGCCATGGGTGGCCGCCGATGTAGTTTTCGGTGGCATCAACGGCTGGCTTGGCGCGTTCGCGCACGCTGCCCACGGATTCCAGTGCCTGCTTGAGCTTCTGGCTCAGTTGAGCACGCATGGTGTCGGCTTCTTCGCCTACCAGTGAGGCGCTGTCCTTGAGCAGCTTGTCGGACTCTTCGATGAGGGCGGCCAGTTCGCTGAACGCTTGATCCTTGATCTGTTCTACAGCGGCGTTTTGGGCAGCAGTTTTACGAGCCATGGCTAATTTCCTTTCAGTGGTTATGGCAGTGTGCAATGGAGTTTTGAGCGCCTGAAAAGTTGCAGCCCAATTGCGCCGGGGGCCAAAAAGTACAACGAATGGGGTCGGGATTCATCGTCGGCAGGTGTAAGATGCTGACGCTTTTCGAGCCAGTCACCGGCTCCGTTTATGCGTTTCGTTTTGCACATCGAGGTACATATCATGAGCTACAACCTGGCCAATAAAACCCTTCCGGAACGCGCTGCCATCGAGGACGAAAAGTCTCGCCTGTTCGATCTGTGGCAGAGCAATCTGGGCAAGGCCAAGGCTGACGCCGCCCGGCTGATGGGCGAACGGGCCAAGCGCAAGGGCAAATGGTCGGAGTGGGTGCGCGGCGAACTCGACGCCATGTCGCCGCCGGAGTACGCCAACATGGTCCGCGCCGAAGTCAATCGTCTGGTGGCGGCTGCGCGGGGCTGAGGGATTCAATACGGCGCTTTTGATGCCTTCCCGGCTAGACCGGTCCCACCGCGCACGTTTTAGTGGGACCGGCTTCAGCCGGGAAGAGGCCAGCCCTTGCGACATCATTTGTGCGGATTTTTGTGGTGTGGCGGCAGCCGCCTTCCCGGCTAAAGCCGGTCCCGCCAAAAACGTAAAGCCAGCCCCACAGGTCCAGCTCCGGCCAGCCCCACTAAAAGCTTCCTACAACGGCTTGGCCACTGCGCTGATGTCGATGCGTTTGGGCAGCAAATGGTTTTCAAAAAACAGATCGGCCGTCTGCTGCTGCGCCGCAATGATCTGCGGGGTGATCGGCAGAATCGGCGAGGCAGGGCGGTTGTCCATGTAGCGGGCAATCACCACCTGGGGCAGGCCCATTGAACGGGTCAGCACGTCCAGGCTCAGCTGCCGCTGGCTGCGGGTCAGCGCTTCGGCTTGTGTCAGCTGTTCGAGCAATGCGTTGATCAAGGCCCCGTGCCCAGCGGCGTACGAACGTCTGGCGGTGTAGATCGGCCCGGACAGTCCCAGGCCTGAGCCATCCGCCAGCAACCGAGCTCCACCGCTGCTCAGTGCCAGCGACGAGAACGGTTCCCAGATCGCCCAGGCATCGACGCTGCCTTGTTCGAACGCCGCGCGGGCATCGGCCGGGCTGAGGTAAACCGGCTGGATGTCGGTGTACTGCAGCCCGGCATGGTTCAGGGCGCGGAGGATCAGGTTGTGGGAGCTGGAGCCTTTCTGGAACGCCACCTTCTTGCCCTTCAAGTCCGCCAGTTGCTGCAGCGGGCTGTCGGCCGCGACCACCAGGGTTTCCGCCTGCGGCTTGGCGGGCTCGGCGCCGATGTAGAGCAGGTCGGCACCGGCGGCCTGTGCGAACAGCGGCGGAATGTCGCCGGTGGAGCCCACATCCAGCGCGCCGATGTTCAAGGCCTCCAGCATCTGCGGCCCCGCCGGGAATTCAATCCACTGCACATGGGTGCCGGGAAAGCGCTTCTCCAGCAGGCCCTGTTCCTTGGCCAACACCAACGCAATCGAGCCCTTCTGATAACCGATGCGCAGCTCGGCCGGATCGGATGAATCGGCCGCGGCGGCGACGTTCCCGCAGGCCAGGTTGATCCCGATCACCGCCAGCAATGCGCTGCCCAATGTGCGCACTATTTTCATACGTTCAAACCCTCTTCGTTTCTGTGTGCAGGGCGATGCCCTGGTGTGGCGCTGAACCGGTTGGCCGGACGCGGCAAACCCAAGTGCTCGCGCAAGGTGCTGCCGGCGTATTCCCGGCGGAACAAACCGCGCCGCTGCAGCTCGGGAATCACCTTGTGCGCCACGTCTTCCAGCCCGCCCGGCAAGTGCGGCACGAGCACATTGAAACCGTCCGCGGCGCCTTGCTCGAACCAGGCCTGCCAGTGATCGGCAATCTCGCTGGCGGTGCCGATCACGCTGAAATGGCCTCGGCCGCCAGCGATTCGTCGTCCGAGCTGCGCCAGGGTCAGGTGTTCGTCCTGCGCCAGCTGCGAGAGCAGGACCTGGCGGCTTTGCTGGCCGCTCCGGGTCAATGGCAGCGCGGGCAAGGGTTCATCCAGCGGGTAACCCGACAGGTCGAAGTTGCCCAGCATTCTCCCCAGTAACGCGACGCCGACGCGGGGCTCCACCAACGCCTGGAACGCTTCGAACTTGTCCCGGGCCTGAGCCTCGCTGTCGCCGACCACCACGAACATGCCGGGCATGATCTTGAGCGTGTCGGGGTCTCGGCCGAAGCCGACGGCGCGAGACTTCAGGTCCTGATAGAACGCCTGGGCAGCGGCCAGCGAAGGCTGAGCGGTGAATACAACTTCGGCAGTCTGCGCCGCCAGCGTGCGACCGGCCTCCGACGAGCCGGCCTGCACCACCACCGGCTGACCCTGGGGCGAGCGGGCCACATTGAGCGGGCCTTTGACTCTGAAGTGCTCACCCTGGTGATCCAGCACGTGCAGGCCGTCCGGGCGGTAATACGCGCCACTGGCCTTGTCCCGCACGAAAGCGTCGTCGTCCCAGCTGTCCCACAATCCGGTCACGACCTGATGAAACTCCCGGGCGCGGCTGTAGCGCTCGGCATGGTCGATGTGCTCGTCGCGGCCGAAATTCAGGGCTTCGGCGGCGGCATCCGATGTCACCAGGTTCCAGCCCGCACGTCCTCCGGACAGGTGATCCAGGGAGGCGAATTTACGGGCGATGTGGAAGGGCTCGTTGTAACTGGTGGTGGCGGTGACAATCAGGCCGATGCGCTCGGTCACCGCGCTCAGCGCCGAGACCAGCGTCAGGGGTTCGAAGTGGTCCGAGCGGGCCATGTGGCGAGCAGCGTCCCCGGTCGCGGCGGCCACGCTGTCAGCGATGAACAGCGTGTCGAACTTCGCCGCCTCGGCCACCTGCGCCAGGTGTTTGTAATGCGTGAAGTCCAGGCCCGCGTCGGCTGGTACGTCCGGGTGGCGCCACGCCGCGACGTGGTGCCCGGTGGCCATCAGGAACGCGCCCAGTTTCATCTGCCGGGGCTCAGTGCGTGTTTGCCGCGAGTCAGCGCTTGTCTGCGGGGGTTCAGTGCTCATTGCCGCTGCCTTTCATGAAGTGTCCTTGTGAAGGTTCGCCCATGCTCAGAAATCCTTGCGCACTTGCACGCCGAAGTAGCGCTCGTCGTCCCGTGGCACGGCGCGGTAGATGTAGCCCGAGCCGCTGGCAAGCAGGGGGGAGTAGGATGTGTCGGCGAGGTTTTTCGCCAGCACCGCGACGCGCCAGCCATTGCTGTAATCGGCCACGGCTGCGCTGGCGTTCCACAGGCCGTAGGCGCCCTGTCGGGTGTCCGGGTTCTGGCTGATGTCGTACTGCACTTCGCTCTGCCAGCTGTAGTCAGTGCCCAGTTCGATGTCCAGACCGTTGTCCAGCGGGATGGTGTAGTCGGCGCGCACGTAGCTTTTCCAGTCTGGCGCGTAGGGCAGCGTCTTGCCGTTCACGTCACAGGACGCCGCCGCGCCCGCCGGGCAGCTGAACTGGTCGATGCGCGCTTTGGTGTAGGCAATGGCGCCGGAGAATTTCAGATTGCGTGTGGCCTGCAAGGCGTAATCGGCCTCGACCCCTTCGGTGCTGACGCTGCCGGCGTTAATCAGCCGGGTCACCACTTGGCCGGCCACGCTGTCGAAGAAGTTCGCCTGATAGTTGCTGTACTCGCTATGAAATACCGCGACGTTGGTGGTCAGGCGGTGGTTCCAGCTCGTGGCCTTGATGCCCAGTTCCCAGTTGTTCGAGGTCTCGGGCTTGAGGGCGCCGGTGTCCCGGGGCTGCATGTTGAAAAACACGTTGTAGGCCGGGCCTTTGTAGCCGCGCGAGTAGGTCAGATAGGCCATGACTGAATCGCTCAGGTCATATTGCACGCCCAGTCGTCCGGACCAGCCGTCTTCGTCCACTGACCCGGAGCTGCTGGTGCCGGGTTGAATGCCACTGACCGTGGTGGCGGAAGTCGAGACGCGGCGGTGATCGTATTCGAGGTCGTCGTGGGTCCAGCGCAGACCGGCGATGCCTCGAAACGCCGATGTGAAATTCAGCGTGCTTTCGCCGAACACCGCGTAGCTGTCACTGGTGGTGCTGTAGTCGGCGACGCCGGTGTTGGTCGCGGTGGGCGTGATCAGCCCACGGCGGTAGGTTTCGTCATCCTTGCCGTGCATGTAATACAGGCCGCCGACGTACTCAAGAAACTGCCCTTTGGGTGAGGCCAGTCGCAGCTCCTGGGAGTATTGATTGAAATTCAGATCGCCCTTGTCTGCGGTGGCGGGGAAGGCGGCGCTGACGTTGGCCAGTCGGTCACCATCCTGCCACTGCGTATTGTTCCAGCCGCGCCACGCGGTGATCGAGGTCAGCGTGTAATCGCCCAGGTTCCAGTCCAGTTGCGCCGACAGGCCTTTGTTGATGTCATCGACATGGCTGCGGTCATCGCTGACCAGATCGCGGTTGTCGTGGCTGGCGCGCACCGGCGACAGTGCGTTGGCAAAGGCCGGTGTCAGCGACTGGCTGATGACGCCGTTGGGGGTGTCGTCGTGAGACTGCATGTAGTCGCCGATGACGGTCAGTTTGACGTCCTCGTTGGGGGTGAATTCCAGCTTGCCGCGCGCGCCTTTGTGGTTGTAGCCGTTGACCTCCTGGCCGTTGGCCTTGTTGTGCACGTTGCCGTCGTAGGTGCCGAACAACGTCGTGACCGAGGCCTTCAGGGTGTCGGGCATCAGGCTGCCGCCAATGCCGAAACGGGTGCGGCTTTCGTTGCCGCTGTAGTAGGACTGATCGATGTAACCGTGGGTCTCGGCGGTGGGCGCCTTGCTGACGATGTTCAGCACACCGGCCGAGGCGTTCTTCCCAAACAGCGTGCCTTGGGGGCCGCGCAGGACTTCGATGCGCTCAAGGTCCAGCAGGTCCAGGGTCGCTTGACCGGGCCGCGCGTAGACCACCCCGTCCACCACCGTCGCAACCGTGGGCTCGACGCCCGGGGATGTGGAAATCGTGCCAACGCCGCGCATGAACAATGAGGTGTCCTTGTTCGAGGCACCGGTGCGGAAATTCAGCGCAGGCACCTGTTGCGCGATGCTGGCGACGCCGTTGCGGTTGTCGCGCTCCAGCTGTTCGCCATCCAGCACCGTGACGGCGACCGGCACCTGCTGTAGCGGTTCTTCCCGGCGGGTGGCGGTGACTGTGACGGCCTGCAGGGTGGCGGTTTCCGGTGACTGCTCCGCGCCTGAGGGCGGGGTCGACAGGTCCGCCGCGAAGGCCGGCAGTGCGCACAGCGTCAGTGCTGCTGCAATGGCGTGACTGAGGTAACTCGGTGAAGGGAACGCCCCTGTGTGTCGCATGATCGTTGCTCGCTGATGAATGCCTGTCGGAAGGTGGCTCTGCGGCCACTGAGTGTGCTGCGCGGCAGAGAAGTGGGCATTCGCTCAAGCGAGTAGCTGATACTGTCGGTTAGCGCTAACATCGCCAGTATCTGTAATCGTTGAATAGACCGTCCAATACTGAAAAATCAGCTTTAAATAATCTCAGGTTATAACCAGTCTTTCGGCGGGAGCGAGCGCTTTGACCGACACAGCAGATCCCCCACGCAAGCGACGCGGGGCCGGGCGCGTGACCCAGGACACCGTGGCCCGCCATGTCGGCGTGTCGACGATGACGGTGTCGCGTTACTTCAATCAGCCCGATCAGGTGTCCGACGAGCATCGTCAGCGCATCGCAGCGGCCGTTGCCGAACTGGGTTACGTGCCCAATCTGGTGGCCGGAGGGCTGGCGTCGGCGAAGGGCAGGATTGTGGCGATGGTGGTGCCGAACATCTCCGGGCCGATCTTCGCCGACACTATTCAGGGCTTCAGCGACACCCTGGCGCAGCACGGTTATCAGCTGCTGCTGGCGTCGAGCTATTTCTCCACCGAGCAGGAAGAGCGGGCGATCCGCGCGTTTCTCGGTTGGTCACCCGCTGCGCTGGTGGTCACCAGCCACTTTCACAGCGAGGCCACGGAGAAGATGCTCGCGGCGGCGCACATCCCGCTGATCGAAACCTGGGACTACCAGCCCGATCGCGCGCCGATCCAGATCGGCTTTTCCCACCATGAAGTGGGCGTTACCGGTGCGCGTTATCTGCTGGAGCGCGGTTATCGGCGCGTGGCGTTCGTGCTCAACAGCGCGGCGGGGGACTTCAGCGCTCAAGAACGCTGCGCCGGGTATGTGCAGGCGCTGGAAGCGGCCGGGGTCAGCCCGCAGATTTTCACGCCGGCGGGCGATCTTGCGCCGTTCGAAGCCGGCAAGCAGGCGTTCACTGAGCTGATGCAGCACGCCACGCCTCCCGATGCGATCTTCTTCGCCAACGACAACCTGGCCGCCGGCGGGTTGCTCGCGGCGCAGCGTGCAGGGGTGAGCATTTCGGGTGATTGCGCAATGCTGGGTTTCGGCGATTACCCCTTCGCCGAAATGCTCATGCCCAGCCTCAGCACAATCAAGCCGCCCGCGTTGCAGATTGGCGTGCTTGCTGCCGAGCGGGTGCTACAACGCCTGGGCGTGATCGATGCCAACGAAGTATTTCAGCGTCTCAATTTGCTGGAGTGCCGGTTGATCGGCCGGGAAAGCACCTAGCGACGTTGTGCTGAGCCGCCATCACCAAGTGCCGCTAGCCGGTTTTGGCAGGCTCAGTGTGCCGCTGTCCTCAAAGCGCATGGTGCCGAACAGTCCGCCGGCCAGCTTGCCGTGCAGTTCGTAGGGTAGGTTGTCCAAGCGCTGCTGATCAGCGAGGCCCACCGCCTGGCGCAGGGCGGCAAAGGCAGAAACGGTGACCGGCACCGTCAGTACGCCCTCGGAAAACCGTCCGATCGTGCCTTTCTGATCACTGACGCCTGCGGCCAGCAACCGGCCGTTGACGTCCAGGTTCAGCGCCACGCCGTCGTACTGGATGTCGGTGTCGTTGGGATTCTGCAAGCGCAGCTTCACGGCGAAGCGGATTTCCAGATCCTGACCGGGCAGAGGATCGATGCCGACCACGTTGATGTTCAGCGGATCGCGGTTGGGGAACAGCGCGCAGGCGCTCAGTGCGAGCACCATGGTCAGGCCGGCGAGGAGGGTGCGGATCAGGCGTAGCGGCATCGGTGACTCCCGTGGCAGGCGGCTGGGGCGCAACACGCCCCTTCAAACGTCCTGACGATTCAAGTGTGCGACCTCGCGCGCCCGAAGAGGTTCTGCTTCAGGGCTGGAGGGGCGGGTCTTGCAGCACCTTCAACGTCGCGGCTTCCGGGTCGAATTCGGTGAGCTCGGGCTCCTGATATTCCTCCGGCAGGAAGATATTGAGGATGATCGCGCAGAACGCGCCGACGGTGATGGGCGATTCGAAAATGTTGTGCAGCGCCTTGGGCAGCTCGCGCAGGACCTCCGGCACGGCCGCGACGCCCAGGCCCATGCCCAGGGAAATCGCCACGATCAGCATGTTGCGGCGATGCAGGCCGGCCTCCGAGAGGATCTTGATGCCGGCCACCGCGACGGTGCCGAACATGATCAGCGTCGCGCCGCCCAGCACTGGCTTGGGCATCAGTTGCAGCACGGCGCCGATGATCGGGAACAGGCCCAGCAGGACCAGAATCCCGGCGATGAAAAACGCTACGTAGCGGCTGGCCACACCGGTCAGCTGAATGACCCCGTTGTTCTGCGCGAACGTCACCATGGGCAGGCTGTTGAACGTCGCGGCCAGTGCCGAGTTCAGCCCATCGGCCAGCAGCCCCGACTTGATCCGGCGGATGTACACCGGCCCGCTTACCGGCTGCTGGGAGATCATCGAGTTGGCGGTAAGGTCCCCGGCGGCCTCCAGCGGCGACACGAGAAAGATCACCGCGATCGGGATGAATGCCAGCAGATCGAAGGAAAAGCCGTATTTGAAGGGCACCGGCAGGCTCATCATTGGCACTTGGGGCATCTGCGCGAAATCCACCCGCCCCATGAACCAGGCGACGGCGAAGCCCAGGGTCAGGCCGATGATGATCGCGCTCAGGCGCAATAGCGGAATATTGAATCGGTTGAGCACCACGATGGTGATCAGCACCAGACCCGCCAGGCCCATGTTCGCCGCCGAACCCAGGTCGCTGGCGCCGAAGCCGCCGGCCATGTCGGTCATCGCCACTTTCAACAGCGACAGGCCCATCAGGGTAATGATCGTGCCGGTAACCACCGGGGTGATCAGCTTGCGCAATCTGCCGATGAACTGGCTGAGGACGACCTCGACGAACGCTGCGCAGAAGCACACGCCGAAGATCGTCGAAAGGATTTCGTCCGTGCCGCCGCCGCGACTCTTCACCAGAAACCCCGCGCTGAGAATCACGCTGAGAAACGAGAAACTGGTGCCCTGCAGACACAGCAGGCCCGAGCCGATCGGGCCGAAGCGTTTGGCCTGAACGAAGGTGCCCAGTCCGGAGACGAACAGCGCCATGCTGATCAGGTACGGCACTTCACTGTCGAGCCCGAGCACGCTGCCGACGATGAGGGTAGGGGTGATGATGCCGACGAAACTGGCCAGAACGTGCTGCAACGCCGCGAAGATCGCGGCGGTGAAATGCGGCCGGTCATCGAGCCCGTAAATGAGGTCAGTGGGTGCTGGCATGGCAGTCGGTCTTGGGAAAAAGTGCGCGCAGGATGCCAGAAAACACTACTCAGGTCAGCGGGCAACCTCGGGTGGTTCGCAGGCAAATTCTGCCGGCGCTGAACCATCCTCTGCGAAGAGCCTCCATAGTGATGGCCGCCACACGCAGTGACCGTCATTAGCCTGTCGAGTTGGTTCTGCAGTATCTCTGGACAAGGAGGTTTTTACTGAGGCTTCACGATGATCATGAGCACGGCACAGCAGTTTCCGTTGAGTGAGTCACAAATCGCATTGATAGCCCGGGCGCTGGCGGACAGCCGCCGCTTCCGGATTCTGGTTCAGATCGGCGAAAGCGAAAAGGCGCTGCCCTGCGCCGAGGTGCTGAAGGTCCATCCGGTCAGCGCCGCCACCGTTTCCCACCACACCAAAGAGCTCGAACGCGCTGGCCTGATTGCCACCCTGCGCGAAGGCAAATACGCCAGCTTCATGATCCAGCGCGAGGTGCTCCACGCCTACGCCCGGCAGTTGATGCAGATCTAGCGCGCTCCGCGTGGCCTGAAGGACGCGGAGCGTCCGGGGCGCTGTTACCACGCGGAGCGTGGGAACAATCAACAAAGCACCCGGGTCCGTGTTACTGCGCGGAGCGTGGGAACAATCAACATCTGGGGTAACCAAACCGGCCCCTTCCCGGCTAAAGCCGGTCCCACTAACAGCACCGCATGCCGTCAGTGGGACCGGCTTCAGCCGGGAAGCTTTTGCTTCGCTTCTGATCTGCTTTTGATCTTCATGCGCAGAAAGCTCAGTCACCGCCAATCGCGACTTGGGTGCAGGCTGAACGAAGGTCTCGTGGAGTGGGCCGAGCCGCATGGATGCGGCGAGAGCGCCGTCAGGACATGGATGTCCGTTCGGCGCGGGCCCACGGAGCGAGACCGGAGTGAAGGAACCCTGACGAAGGAAGGGCCAAACCAGGAGCAGGCACTTTTGCTTACTTTTGGTGCTTTTCAAAAGTAAGTCGCCGAAGGCGAAACAGTCTGCCCCCAGGCAGACGCCCTTGATCTGTTTTGATCTCGTACAGCGCCATTGAAAACCACCCTGGCCGCCCCTATCTCTCTGGATGTCCGCAACCGATCCGATTCCGATCGCGAGCCGCGCGCATCCCTGAGGGGCCGGCGCGCCTTTCTTCCCTCCGCCTCCCCGCGAGGCGCACCCGGAGTTCCCCATGTACCCAGACGTTCAACTGTTCATCGACGGTCAATGGCGTGCCAGCGCAGACGGCCGCACCCTCAACGTCATCAACCCGGCCAATGGCGAAACCCTCGGCACCGTGGCCCACGCCGACATCACCGACCTGGACCAGGCGCTGGCAGCGGCCGAGCGCGGCTTCGAAACCTGGCGCAGCACCCCGGCCTACGACCGCTACAAAATCATGCAGAAAGCCGCCAACCTGCTGCGCGACCGCGTCGATCACATTGCCAACATCATGACCCGCGAGCAGGGCAAACCCCTGGCCGAAGCGCGCATGGAAACCCTGTCCGCTGCCGACATCATCGACTGGCTGGCCGAAGAAGGCCGCCGTGCCTATGGCCGCCTCGTGCCATCGCGCAACGTCTCGGTCGAACAGAAAGTCATCAAGGAACCGGTCGGTCCGGTGGCGGCCTTCACGCCGTGGAACTTCCCGATCAACCAAGTGGTGCGCAAGCTGTCCTCGGCGCTGGCGGCCGGCTGCTCGATCATCGTCAAGGCCCCGGAAGAGACCCCGGCGTCGCCAGCCGAACTGGTGCGTGCCTTCGTCGATGCCGGCGTTCCGGCGGGCGTCATCGGCCTCGTTTTCGGCGATCCGGCGCAGATCTCCAGCTACCTGATCGCGCACCCGACCATCAAGAAAGTCACCTTCACCGGCTCGACCCCGGTCGGTAAACAGCTCGCCGCGCTGGCCGGGCAGCACATGAAGCGCGCGACCATGGAACTCGGCGGCCATGCCCCGGCGCTGGTATTCGACGACGCGGATATCGACCTGGCCGCACGCACGCTGGCCGGCACCAAGTTCCGCAACGCCGGGCAGGTCTGCGTGTCACCGACGCGCATTCTGGTCCAGCGTGGTGTGTTCGATGCATTCGTCGAGAAGTTCGTCGGCCACACCCACGAGCTGAAAGTCGGCAACGGGCTGGAGCAGGGCGTGACCATGGGCCCGTTGGCCAACGAGCGACGCATTCCGGCGTTGAGCGCGTTGATCAAGGACGCCAGCGACAAGGGCGCCAAGGTCCACGTCGGCGGTAAAGCCATCGAAGGGCTAGGCTACTTCTTCCAGCCCACCGTCATCAGCGGTCTGACCACTGAGATGCGCATCATGAACGAAGAACCGTTCGGCCCGGTGGCGCTGCTGGTGCCGTTCGACACGGTGGAAGATGCGGTGAAGGAGTCCAACCGGGTGCCGTTCGGCCTGGCGTCCTACGCGTTCACCTCATCGATGAAAACCACCCACATCCTCAGCACCCGCATCGAAGCCGGCATGCTGTCGATCAACCATCAGGGCATCGGTCTGGTTGAAGTGCCGTTTGGCGGCATCAAGGACTCCGGCTACGGGTCCGAAGGCGGCACCGAAGCGATCGAGGCGTACCTGAATACCAAGTTGGTTACGGTATTTAACGTTTAACGGCATGCGGTAACGTTGAAAAAAAGCCCACCCTTTGGTGGGTTTTTTTTTGGGCTGCCGCGGGACGCTTGCGGCTATCCAATTTTTACCGGCGCTGTCGTTCCACAGATTCATCGAACCGGCCGACATCCGAATCAGCCCACCGTCCCGTTGCAAGCAGGTGGCCGGCAATCTCGCCATGCCTGATGAATGGCAGCTCGGTGGCGGGTGAAGACTGTTCCATCAAACCTTCAACTCAATCCATGTCGGTGCATGATCGCTGGCGTGGGGAAGGTCCCTGACCCAGCGATCCACCCCCGCGTTTTTCAGCTTGTGCGCCAGGTCTTTGCTCAACAGCAAGTGGTCAATGCGCAGGCCGGAGTTGGTCTTCCAGTGATTGCGGAAATAATCCCAGAACGTGTAAATGCGCTCGTCCGGGAATTTCGCGCGCAAGGCGTCGGTCCAGCCCTGGTCCAGCAGGCGCTCAAAGCACGCGCGGCTTTCCGGTTGCAGCAAGGCATCCTTCAGCCATGAGCGGGTGTTGTAGATGTCGTCATCGGTGGGGATGACGTTGTAGTCCCCGGCCAGCACCACCGGATGCTCGCTCTTGAACAGCGAGTCGGCGTGTTTGATGAAATGCTCGAACCAGTCCAGCTTGTACTCGAACTTCGGTCCAGGCTGGGGGTTGCCGTTGGGCAGGTACAGGCAGCCGACGATCACGCCCTGAACGGCCGCCTCCAGATAGCGGCTGTGGCTGTCTTTTTCGTTACCCGGCAGACCCCGGCGAATCTCCAGCGGCTCACTGTCCCGGGACAGAATCGCCACGCCGTTCCACGAGGGCTCGCCCTGCCAGATCACCCCGTAGCCGGCATTGCGGATGTCATCGGCGGGGAAGGCCGTGTCGGCGGCCTTCAGTTCCTGCAGGCAGACGATGTCGGGTGCTTCCTTTTCCAGCCACTGCAACAGAATGGGCAAACGTGCGCGGATGCCGTTGATGTTGAACGTGGCGATTTTCAGCGTGGCCATGGCGTCCGCCTCCAGTGAGTGTGAAGCGTTGGAGGTCGCCGGATCGCTGAAGATTCCATCGGCGTGCGCGCCGCTGCCTTTTGCTACGGTCAGCCGGCTTCTCCGATTCAGGCAAACCGGTGCGAGACGCGAATCACCTGCCGGGCGATGTACGCGCCGGTCACAATCACAGCGAACAATCGCAGCGTCTGCATCGCCAACACGAAGCCAACGTCCGAATGGGTATCGATGGCAATGATCGCCATCGCATCAAGGCCGCCGGGGCTGGTGGCCAGGTACACCGAGAGAAAGTCCTTGCCCATGATTTCAGCGATGCCCCAGGCCGACAGCGCGCAGAGCAGAATCAGCACCAGCGCCCCGGCAATCATCGCGGGCAGCCGCCGCCAGACGTAGGCGATGGTCACGCGGTCGAAGCGCAAACCGATGTAACTGCCGATCGCGCCGTAGGCAATCGCCAGCACCCAGGTGGGCAGGGTGATCTGCAGCACGCCGCTCAATTGCAACGCGCCGCCGAGGAGCAAAGGCACCAGCAACGCCCCGGCCGGCAAGCGACTGCCGAGCATCACGCCGACCCCGATCACCAGCAGGCTCAGCCCCAGATTGAGCAGATTCATCCCGTGCAGCAGAGCGTCGGTACTGTGGGCATCGGAACCCCCGGCATCGGCGCCGATCAGCCGACTGACCAGCGCACCAACCATCACCACGCAGACCACTCGCACGTATTGCATGGTGGCAACCACCCGGGAGTCGGCGCCGTAATCTTCGGACATCGCAACCATCGCCGAGGCCGCCCCCGGTGAGGTCCCCCACGCCGCCGTGCTGCTCTGAATGCCACCCCAGCGCGCCATGGCGATGCCGACCACCGCGCTCAACGCGACCGTGAGCAGGGTGGCGAAGACCATCACGTGCCACGACTGCATCGCCGCGAGCAACACGCCGACGGTCATGGAGTGGGCCACCAGCACCCCGACGGTGCCCTGACCCAGGCGGAACACCTGCTTGTTCAAACGGACGCTGGCCCCGGCGACCCCGAAGCCGATTGCCACCAGCATGGGCCCGAGAAACAGTGCGGCGGGGATATGGAAGTATTTGAACAGTTGGCCGGCGCTACCGGCCATGAGGATGAGCAGCAACCATTGGGTGAGCGGGTGCTGGTGGGCGAGGGCGAACGAGGCGGGGCGGGGCAACACGGATCTCCAGAGCATCGGCTTTCCTGATAGGTGTCTTCCAATGACGCCCAGTATCGACAGCGCAATCGATCAAGTCTATTTTCTAATAATCATGAATTGATAACTTTGGTTGATATATGGACCTGCGTGACCTGACCTACTTCGAAACCATCGCCGAGCTCGGTCATCTGGGGCGCGCGGCGGAAAAGCTCAATCGCAGCCAGCCGGCGCTGACCAAAAGCATCCAGCGGCTGGAGGAATCCTTCGGCACCAAGCTGTTCCAGCGCGACGGTCGCAGAATCAAGCTCACGCCCGTCGGCGAGCTGCTCCAGGCGCGGGGCAAGGTGTTGCAGCAAAGCATCGCCCAGACCCAACGCGAGGTGCGCGATTTTGCCAGTGGCGCGGTAGGGGATATCCGTCTGGGCTGTGCGGCGACCATGGCCGAATACCTGCTGCCGGAGCTGACCAGCGCGCTGCTCAAACGCTCGCCGCAGGTGACGCTCAAGCTGGTGATCGGTCAGGACGACATGCTGCGCGAGCAGCTGCGCTCCGGGCACCTGGACATGATCATTTGCGCCCAGCGCGGCGCCGAAGAAGAATTCACCTTTTACCCGATCCTCACCGACGAAGCGGTGGTGATCGCCAGCCGCAATCATCCGATTTTCAAAGCGCCATTCCAGATGCGCGATTTGTGTCGCTATCGCTGGGTGCTGCCGCCGTCCGGGGTGTCTTCGCGCATCTGGGTCGACGACGCCTTCGCCCGCCACGACCTGCCGCTGCCGGACGTGCAGATCGAGTCCAACTCGATTTCCCTGCTGCCGCGACTGATCGCCCAGACCAGCCTGCTGAGTTTCATCGCCCGGGAGACGCTGGAGTTCGGCAAAAACATGCAGGACCTGCGCGAGGTGCAACTGGAACAGACCACGATGACGCGGACCCTTTGCGTCATGCTGCGCCGCGAGGGCTATCTGTCGCCCGCCGCCCACGCCATGGTGCAGATGCTGCGCGATGACGGCGGGTCTTTCCTCAATTTGTCCTGACCTGTGCTTTACCCCGCCGGGTGGGTTAGCCTGCATAACGACATTCACCCACGGAGCGTCAACGATGCAGGTACTGATGCAGGTACAGACAAGCCAGCCGGACACCCATGCAATGGCCTGGTTTGCCCATGAGGGCGAGCATTTTGGCGGCGATCAGTCGCCCCTCAACGATGCCGATTCCGACGAGGACCGCGACCCGGAGGCGGAGCTTGATCTGAGCGACCTGGACCTGGACGGGTTTGCCGACGCTGACAAGCTGGACATCAGTTCGGCGAATCTGGAATAGGCGAGGGCGTTGGCGATCGCTGACCTTGATGACGACACCGCAGATGGATCTGCCGTCAGATAACCTGCAGGGGCGACCGGGTTATGGGTTCAGTCAGCGAGATGCGCAGCCAGCGACTCAATCGCTTCTTCGGCCGTTTCGCTGCTGCTGGCCCAGGTACACGCCAGCATCAAATTGCGCGGCAGGCCGAAATCTTCCACCTGAAACCCCTGCGCGTCGAAGCCCGCCGCGTCATGGGCGATCTGCTCGCGCAACGAGCCATTCGCCGCGAAATACGCCCACACGGGCTTGCCCAGCGCAATGGCCATGCCCACTTCGAAGGCCGTACCTGAATCCGGCTCGGCGCCGCGAAACGGATTGAGATTGGCCAGCACCGCGTCGCAGGCTTTGATCATCTCGATATTGGCGTTGCAAATGACGGCGGCGGCTTCTTCAGGCATCAGTCCTTCCGGCACTTCGTTGTCAAAAGGGTACAACCCCTCGAGACCGTGCTGATCGCAAAGGGCTTTCAACGCGCGGCCGTGATCGATAGCGTCGGCGCGAAACACGTCGAAGCCCGCGAGATAAACGAGGGGTTTGCCGGCGGAAGGCATGGCGATCTCCTTGAAAGTGCGTAGAGGGAGTGTAGCGGGTGCGCAGCGCCCTTTGGTCCGCGCCGTTGATCGGGCCGCCGCCATCCTACAGCAGTCAGGGCTGGAATCTGTACGGATAACCAGTATCCTCACGCTCTCCCGTCAGCCTTTACGTGACCTCGCCGTGAGCCTTTCCCCCCTCGACAATCCGTTTTATTACCTGGAAAACTTCCGCCAGGTGCTGAACTGGATCGCCCAGCGCTACGACGACCTGCTCGACGAAGACGAGCGGCGTTTTATCGACGACTTTGCCCAACTGCCGCAACCTGCACAGGCCTTACTGGTGCGCATGGTCATGCGCAAGGGCACGCTGTTTCGCGCCAGCAAGCTCGATTACGCCGAAATCGGCGATGTCCGACTGGCCGCCGCGCCGCTGCTGGAATCAGGCTGGGTGGACGGCCAGCCCCATCTGGACCTTCACGCGCTGTTCGCGTTGCTGCGCAAGGACGAGCTGGGCCAGTGTTTCAAGGCCCACGGCGTCAAAAGTGCGGAGAAAAAATCCGACCTCTTGCAGCGCCTGCTGCCGATATACGAATCGCCCCAGCGGCTGGAACACTGGTTTGCCGGGTTCGAAGAAGTGATCTTCGCCCTCCAGGTGATGCCGTTGTGCGACCGGCTTCGCTTGTTGTACTTCGGCAACCTGTACCAGGAGTGGTCGGAGTTCGTGCTGGCGGACCTGGGCATCTATCGCTATGAAAAAGTCGAATTTTCCGTCGAATCCCGTGGCATCAACCAGCGCGCCGACATCGACATCTGCCTGCACCTGCACACCTGCCGACAGGCGCTGGACGACGGCATGGCACTGGCCGACCTGGCGCCGCAGGCGCTGGCCGTCGAGACCGATAATCCCTGGCTGGCCATGCGTCGCGCCAAGTTGTTGTTCAAGATCGGTCAGCAGGCCGAACGCGAACAGGACTGGCCGCTGGCATTGAGCGTCTACGCGCAGTCCAGCTACCCCGGCGCCCGTGTGCGCAGGATTCGCGTGCTCGAACGTAGCGAGCAATTCCTCGAAGCCATGACGTTGTTGCTGGAAGCGCAATCGGCGCCGGAAAACGATGAAGAAAACCAACACCTGGTGCGCATCCAGCCGCGTCTCAAGCGCAAGCTGGGCGAGGGCAGCGTGCAGAAGAGGATGAAACGGACGGTCAGCCGGCTCGACCTGAGCGTGCTGCCACTGCCCGATCACAGCGTCGAACGGCTGATTCAGCAGCACCTGGCGGAAGAGGGCAGCGAGGTGCATTACGTCGAAAACGCCCTGGTCAATTCGCTGTTCGGCCTGCTGTGCTGGCGGGCGATCTTTGCGCCGCTGCCGGGGGCGTTTTTCCACCCCTTCCACAGCGCACCGAGCGACCTCTACAGCCCGGACTTCTACCAGCGCCGCGCAACCCTGTTCGACGAATGCCTGGCGCAACTCGACGACCAGCGCTACGAAGCGGTGATTCGCGACACCTACGCCAGCAAATTCGGCCTGCAATCGCCTTTCGTTTTCTGGGGCACCCTGACCCCGGAACTGCTGGATCAAGCGCTCCACTGCCTGCCGGCGCAACATCTCAAACGCTGGTTCCGACGCCTGCTGCAAGACATCAAAGCCAACCGAACCGGCATGCCCGACCTCATCCAGTTCTACCCCGAACAACGCCGCTACCGAATGATCGAAGTCAAAGGCCCCGGCGATCGCCTGCAAGACAACCAACTGCGCTGGATCGACTTCTGCGCCGAACACGAAATGCCGGTGGTGGTGTGCTACGTGAAATGGGCGGAACAAGACCTGTTGGCGACGGGGTGACACCGGTTTCCCCGACCCGTACATCCGCAACATTGCCAGCGCCCACACTGGCCTCTTCCCGGCTAAAGCCGGTCCCACTAAAAGCATCGCGTATACCCCCGGGGTCCGGCGTCAGCCGGAATGGACGCGGAGCGTCAGGGGATGCATTCCCACGCAGAGCGTGGGAACGATCAAGATCAGGTTGAGGGATAAGGATTGTGCTGTTGATGTTGATCTTCCACCGAGAAAGTTCAGACGCCGCCAATCGCGACTTGGGTGCAGGCTGAACGCAGGTCTCGCGGAGTGGGCCGAGCCGCATGGATGCGGCGAGAGCTGCCCCCCGCCATGGATGGCGGATGGCAGCGGGCCCACGGAGCGTCGTCGGAGTGAGGGTACCCTGACGAAGGAAGGGCCCAACCAGGAGCAAGCACCCTTGGTTACTTGGGGTGCTTTTCCAAGTAACTCGCCGAAGGCGAAATCGAGGCCGTTAGGCCGACGCTCTTGATCTTCATACCCCGGGGACAGATTAATTTACGGTGAAGCGCTGTAAATAAATCAGTCCCCTCATCGTGAGTCCCCTCATCGCTTGGCCTTCTTAGCCACCATCGGCAACGGCGCAAACAACGCCGCAATATCCTCATCCTGCAACTTCCAGTCCCCGGCCTTGCGCCCATCCAGCACACCCGCCGCCAGCGCCGCCTTCTCCTGCTGCAAATGCTGAATCTTCTCCTCCACCGTCCCCCGCGCAATCATCTTGTAAACGAACACCGGCTTATCCTGACCAATCCGATACGCCCGATCCGTCGCCTGATTCTCCGCCGCCGGGTTCCACCACGGATCGTAGTGAATCACCGTATCGGCCGCCGTCAGATTCAACCCCGTGCCGCCGGCCTTCAGACTGATCAGAAAAATCGAATGCTTGCCGCTCTGAAAATCCTGCACCGGCACCCGCCGATCCTTGGTCTTCCCGGTCAGCAGCGAATACGCGATCCCGCGCTGCTTCAACTCCGCCTCGATCAACTCCAGCATCGACGTGAACTGCGAGAACAACAGAATTTTGCGATTCTCCGCAAACAACTCCTCCAGCATCTCCATCAGACTGTCGAGCTTGGCCGAACTCGACTGCCGCGGATTGACCGGCGCACTGTTCACCAGCCGCAGATCACAGCAAACCTGACGCAGCTTGAGCAACGCTTCAAGAATGATGATCTGACTGCGCCCCACGCCTTTGCGGGTGATCTCGTCGCGCACCTTCTTGTCCATCGCCAGACGCATGGTCTCGTACACATCGCGCTGAGTGTCGTTGAGTTCGACCCAATGGACGATCTCGGTCTTCGGCGGCAGCTCGGTGGCCACCTGTTCCTTGGTCCGGCGCAGCAGGAACGGCTTGATCCGCGCGTTGAGGTGCTCCAGGCGCTGCTCGTTGCCGAACTTCTCGATCGGCGTGCGGTAATTGCTGTTGAACTGCTTGGCATCCCCCAGCCAGCCGGGCATCAGGAAATGGAACAGCGACCACAGCTCGCCCAGGTGGTTTTCCAGTGGCGTGCCGCTCAGGCACAGACGCTGGCGGGCATTCAACTGACGCGCGGCCTGCGCCGCTTTGCTGTTGGGGTTCTTGATGTATTGCGCTTCATCGAGCACCAGCACATGCAGCAGTTGCTGGCTGAGCACCTCGACATCACGGGGCAGCAGGGCGTAGGTGGTCAGGATCAGGTCGTAATCCTGCAGGCGCTTGAAATCCTGATGCCGCTGGGTGCCAAACAACGCCAGCACCTTCAGTTGCGGCGTGAAGTGCTTCGCCTCATCCACCCAGTTGGGGATCAGGCTGGTGGGCATCACCACCAGCGCCGGCCGGTCGAGACGCCCGGCCTGTTTCTCCAGCAGCAGGTGCGCCAGGGTTTGCAGGGTCTTGCCCAGGCCCATGTCATCGGCGAGCACGCCGCCGACCTCCAGCTCGCGCAACGCTTGCATCCAGCTCAGGCCTTCCAGCTGATAAGGCCGCAACGTCGCATTCAGGCCTACCGGCACCTCGCCGCGCACATCCTTGATGTTCACCAGTCGTTCGGAGAACTGCCGCAGCCGGTCGCCGCCCTGCCACACCAGCGGCAGGTCATCCAGCTGCCGCAGCCGTGCAGCATCGGCGGTGTTCAGGCGAATGGCGTTGTTGCCGTCCTCGCGCCAGTAGAAATCGCCCAGGGTCGCCAGCACCGGTTTCAGCCGCCCATAAGGCAGCGCCACCTGAATCGGCACGCCGCCGCGCTGGGTGAAATGGTTGAGCTGAACCAGCAACTGCTCGTCGTCCCGACGCTTGGCGATGCCGCTGGCGGTCATCAACTCCGGGTGCGTACGCAGCAGGTTGATCAGGATCGGCAGCAGGCTCAGCCGCTCGCCGTTGACGATGATCCCCAACTCCAGATCGAACCAGTCGCGCTCCGGCTCGTCGTCGACCACGGCATACCAGTCGTCCACCGGCGTGACGTCGAAGCCAAAGTCTTCGCTCATTTCGATCTGCCAGCCTTCGGCGCGCAGCCGGGGCAACTCGTCGAGAATGAAGCTCAGCCAGGCCTTGTCGGTGGCCAGTTCGAACATCTCGCCGGCACTGTCCGGCAGCGCCTTGCTCTGCCGGGTGGCGATGCGAAAACCCAGTTCCTGCAGCTGCTTGCGGTACTCGCCTTCACGCTCCGGATGGCGGCGCGTGCGCAATATTTCGTCCGGCAGGTGCCAGAGGATGTCGCCGCCACGGCCGGGAGCGGGCACGCCCGACACGTAGGATTCGCGGTAGCGAAACGCCAGGGCCGCGCGGTGCTGGATGTGCCGCTGCATCTTGCCGTTGCGCGGCTCGTAGGCGCTGTATTCGAAGCTGGCGAGTATCAGCCGTGGCTCGGGCTTGATGTTCTTTTCCAGGCGCTCGGGCAACTTGGGTTTTTGCTCGACGACTTTCGGCCTGCGGGCAACCGATTCGCCGTCGACCGCGGCGAGAATGCCGGGGCTGTTGTCCGGGTCCTGCAAAAAGAACAGCGCCGCCGCACAGTGCTTGCAGTTGTTTCTGACCGGGCAGGTGCATTTGCCGACAATGAAGTTGCGCGTGCGCTCCGGGTCCTTGAACAACAGCGTCTGGGTGTAGATCTCCAGGCTTGAGCCCCGGCAAACCGTGCGCACGACATCTCCGCTCAAGTGTTCGAGCATCACGCGCTGCTGCCGCGCGTACTCCAGACCGCGCTCGACGGATTGCGTTTTAAATAGCGGTTCCCACGGCAGGGCGAGGGCTTTTTCCAGGTTGGACGCCACGTCTAGGCCTGCGTCAACGGGGTGGCTGGACGGGAGAAACCTTGATCAGCATGGCGAGGCTTCCGTTGTCCATGTAAGTAAGTTCTCCGTTTCTGACCCGGGTCGCCTGACGCATGCGCTCGCTGGTCACCAGCACGCCGTGGCTGTCCAGCTGGTTGACCCAGAAGTTCGCGTCGATGTCGGTAAAGCGCGCCAGCCCCAGGCTCACCGTGCCCTCGATGGGGAAGTGGCCGAACTGCTCCTGGCCGTCACTGATCGCCACCTTGCTCGGTGTGGCGCTGAGGTCCTGTTGCCAGGCTTTGTGCAGCAGCACTTTATAGCCGTCGCTTGATTCGAGCTTGTTCGCCAGACCGTCCAGCGCTGTCGGCGTCTGGCTGTCCGCGCCCAGCTGTTGCGCCCCGGCGGCCCAGTCTTCCGGAGCGGGTTGATTGGTCGCCGCCGGCTCGCCGTTCTGGCGGAAAAGGATCAGTTCTACCTGATAGGCGCCATCGGCGAAGGCCGCTGGCGCGAACAGCACCAGCAGCAAGGTGAAGGAGCGGATCAAACCCATGGTGAATCCTTAAGCCGATTTTTTGGAAGGCGGTGGGGTCAAGCGCTCGAACAGCGCCTCCAGCGTGGCGAAGCGTTCCTCGGGGCGCTCCATCGGCACCATGAATTTGAACAGCGTGGCGCCTTCGAACTTGTAGCGTTTGGGCTGGCTCTGGATCAGCTTGATCAGCGTCAGTGGGTCAACCGGGGTCTCCGCCGCGAATTCGATGCGTCCACCCTGGGGGCCGGCGTCGACTTTCTTGATGCCCAGTTGCTCGGCCTTCAGCTTCAGCGAAGTCAGGCGCACCAGATTCTTGGTGGGCTCGGGCAACAGACCGAAGCGATCGATCATTTCGACCTGCAGGTCCTTCAGACCCTCTTCGTCGGCGGCGTTGGCGATGCGCTTGTACAGAATCAGGCGCGTATGAACGTCCGGCAGATAGGCTTCCGGAATCAATCCCGGCACCCGCAGATTGACCTCGGGACCCCCACCCAGCGGCTGGTCGAGGTTAGGCTGCTCGCCCTTGCGGATCGACTTCACCGCGCGTTCGAGCATTTCCATGTACAGGGTGAAACCCACCGCCTGGATCTGCCCGCTCTGGCCATCGCCGAGCAGCTCGCCGGCGCCACGGATTTCGAGGTCATTGGTGGCGAGCACGAAGCCCGCACCGAGGTCCTGGGTGTTGGCGATCGCCTCCAGACGCTTCTCGGCATCGGGGGTAATCTGCTTGCGTGGCGGCGTCAGCAGGTAGGCGTAGGCCTGGTGGTGACTGCGCCCGACCCGGCCGCGCAACTGGTGCAGCTGGGCCAGACCGAATTTGTCGGCGCGCTCGATGATGATGGTGTTGGCGCTCGGCACGTCGATGCCGGTCTCGATGATGGTCGAGGCGATCAGCACGTTGAAGCGCTTGTGGTAGAAGTCGCTCATCACCTGTTCGAGATCACGTTCGTGCATCTGTCCGTGGCCGATGCCGATGCGCGCTTCCGGCACCAGTTCGGCCAGGTCCGCCGCGCATTTCTCGATGGTCTTCACATCGTTGTGCAGGTAGTACACCTGACCGCCGCGCAGCAATTCACGCAGCAACGCCTCTTTGACCGTCGGCTTGTTCTGCTCCATGACGAAGGTGCGTACCGACAGACGACGGGCTGGCGGCGTGGCGATGATCGACAAGTCACGCATGCCCGCCACGGCCATGTTCAGGGTCCGCGGGATCGGCGTCGCGGTGAGGGTCAGGATGTCGACCTCGCTGCGCAGGGCCTTGAGCTGTTCCTTCTGACGCACACCGAAGCGGTGCTCTTCGTCGATGATCACCAGCCCCAGGTTTTTGATCTTGACGTCGTCCTGCAGCAACTTGTGGGTGCCGATGACGATGTCGATCTTGCCCTCGGCCAGATCGGCCACGGCGGCGTTGATCTCTTTTGCCGATTTGAAGCGGCTCATCACCTCAACCGTCACCGGCCAGTCAGCGAAGCGGTCGCGGAAACTGTTGTAGTGCTGCTGAGCGAGGAGGGTGGTCGGCACCAGAATCGCCACTTGGCGACCGCCGTGTACAGCGATGAATGCCGCGCGCATGGCCACTTCGGTCTTGCCGAAACCGACGTCGCCACAGACCAGACGGTCCATGGGCTTGGGCGCGAGCATGTCGGCGCGCACGGCTTCGATGGTGGTCTGCTGGTCCGGGGTTTCTTCGAACGGGAAGCCGGCGCTGAAGGTGTCGTAGTCCAGTTTCGGATCGGCGAAGGCATACCCTTCGCGGGCCGCGCGGCGGGCATAGATGTCGAGCAGCTCGGCGGCCACATCGCGCACCTGTTCGGCAGCCTTGCGCTTGGCTTTCTGCCAGGCTTCGGAACCCAGACGGTGCAGAGGCGCGAGCTCGTCATCGCTGCCAGTGTAGCGGGCGATCAGGTGCAGGTTGGCCACTGGCACGTAGAGCTTGGCCTCTTCGGCGTAGGCCAGCATGAGGAACTCGGCGACCTGATTCTCGACCTCCAGCGTCGCCAGCCCCAGATAACGCCCGACCCCGTGGTCGATGTGCACCACCGGCGCGCCTTCACGCAGCTCGGCCAGGTTCTTGATCACGGCGTCGCTGGCGTGGCTGTCGGCGCGCTTGTCGCGGCGACGACGCTGCATGACCCGCTGACCGAACAGCGGGCTTTCCGCCACCAGCGCCAACGTCGGATCTTCCAGCACCAGGCCTTCATCCAGCGGCGCGATGGTGATCGCCAGGCGCTCCTTGCTGTCGACGAACTCTTGCCAGCTGTCCAGGGTTTTCGGGCGCAGCTTCAGGCGTTCGAGCAGTTCCAGCAGCACTTCGCGGCGACCGGCCGACTCAGCAGTAAACAGCACGCGTCCGGGAAACTTGCCGAGGAACTTCGACAGCGCCGCCAGCGGCTGGCTCGCTTTGGATTCGATGGCCAGATCCGGCAGCACCTGAGCCGGGAACCGCTCACGGCCAACGCCGCTTTCGACGTCGTCCTGGCTGGCAACCACGCGGGGCCAGTTCTTCAGGCGGGCGAAACAGTCGTCGACCGGCAGGAACAGCTCGGCCGGTGGCAGCAGCGGGCGCTCCGGGTCGACACGGCGTTCTTCGTAGCGATTGCGCACGTCCTTCCAGAATGTCTCGGCCGCCGCTTCGATCCCTGGCATCGAGAACACCTGGGTGTCCTGGGGCAGGTAGTCGAACAGCGTCGAGGTTTCTTCGAAGAACAACGGAATGTAGTACTCGATCCCGGCCGGCGTGATGCCGCTGTTCAAGTCCTGGAAAATCGGGCTGCGGCGGAAGTCGACATCGAAGCGTTCGCGGAAGCGCGCCTTGAAGCGCGTCACCGCTTCCTTCTGCAGCGGGAATTCCTTCGCCGGCAACAGACGCACCGAATCGACCTTGTCGATGGAGCGCTGGGTTTCCGGCTCGAAGGTGCGCAGGGTTTCGATCTCGTCATCGAACAGGTCGATGCGGTAAGGCAGTTTGCTGCCCATCGGGAACAGGTCGATCAGCGCGCCACGTACGGTGAACTCGCCATGCTCATACACCGTGTCGACATAGCGATAGCCGCTGGCTTCAAGGCGGGTGCGCATGGCGTCGACGTCGAGCTTCTGGCCGACGTCGAGGACCAGGCTGCTGCCCAGCAGGAAACTGGTCGGCGCCAGACGGTGCAGGGCGGTGGTGATCGGCACCACCAGCACGCCGTGCACCAGCTCCGGCAGCCGGTAAAGGCTGGCAATGCGCTGGGAGATAATGTCCTGATGGGGCGAGAACAGATCGTAGGGCAGGGTTTCCCAATCGGGGAAATGCAAGACCGGGAGATCAGGGGCAAAAAACTTCAGTTCCTGTTCCAGTCGCTCGGCGCTCTGGCTGTCTGCGGTAAGCAGCAGGGTGAAGCGTTTCGCGGCGCTGGCAGCCTCGGCGATGGCGAGACTCAGGGCGGCACCGGGGAGGTTACCCCAATGTTGTTTGCCTGCTGCAGCAGGCAGAATCGGAAGGCGCAGAACGGGCACGGAAGTTAAAGCTCCAGGCGTTGCGGCAAAGCCGGGGAGTGTAACTAATCCGCAGAGACGCTGTCAGTTTTGTGCGCCGGAAATTATGTAGTGCTCCAGGTCGTGAAAAGTCTGGATTGCTCATAAACAAAGGCCTGTGCATAATGTAGTCCCTTTTTTCAGCCCCTACATGTGGAAGGTTCCCGTGACTCAGAAGCCCGACCAGTGTCTTGGTGAATGGATCGATCGTGAAGCCCTCGCCGAGGCGATGATCCCGCTTATCGGTCAGCTCTACCGCAATAATAATGTGGTGAGTTCGATCTATGGCCGCAGCCTGATCAACCGTTCAGTCATCGCGATTCTCAAAGCACACCGCTTTGCGCGTCACCGCCAGGCTGACGCCAGCGAGTTGTCCGTACACGAGACGTTCCCCCTCGTCAAAGCCATGAGCGAGCTCAAACTGGGCGCCGCTTCGGTGGACCTGGGCAAGCTGGCCGTTAAGTTCAAGGCCGAAGGCAATGGCCGCACCGCCGAAGAGTTCGTCCGCGAAGAAATGGCCGAAGTCATCGGCCAGCAGAACTCCGGCGAGCGCAAGGGCACTGACGTCGTACTGTATGGCTTCGGTCGCATCGGTCGTCTGCTGGCGCGCATCCTGATCGAAAAAACCGGTGGCGGCGACGGCCTGCGTCTGCGCGCCATCGTGGTCCGCAAAGGCGCTGAAAACGATCTGGTCAAGCGCGCGAGCCTGTTGCGCCGTGACTCGGTCCACGGTCCTTTCGACGGCACCATCACCATCGATGAAGCCAACAACACCATTTGCGCCAACGGCAACCTGATTCAGGTGATCTACGCCAAGAACCCGGCCGAAGTGGATTACACCCAGTACGGTATCAAGGACGCGCTGCTGGTCGACAACACCGGTGTGTGGCGTGATGCCGAGGGCCTGGGCCAGCACCTGCAATGCCCAGGCATCGACCGCGTGGTTCTGACCGCGCCGGGCAAGGGCAAACTGAAGAACATCGTTCACGGCATCAACCATCAGCAGATCACCGCTGATGACAAGATCATCTCGGCGGCGTCCTGCACCACCAACGCCATCGTGCCGGTGCTCAAGGCGGTCAATGACAAGTTCGGCATCGTCAATGGTCACGTTGAAACGGTTCACTCGTACACCAACGACCAGAACCTGATCGACAACTTCCACAAGGGCGATCGCCGTGGCCGCAGCGCCGCGCTGAACATGGTCATCACCGAAACCGGCGCGGCCACTGCAGCGGCGAAGGCATTGCCCGAGCTGGCCGGCAAGCTGACCGGTAACGCGATCCGCGTTCCAACGCCAAACGTGTCCATGGCCATCCTCAACCTGAATCTGGGTACTGCGACCACCCGCGAAGAGATGAACGAATACCTGCGCCACACTGCGCTGTATTCGGATCTGCACAAACAGATCGACTTCGTGAACTCTCTGGAAGTAGTCTCCACCGACTTCGTTGGCTCGCGTTACGCCGGCGTGGTGGATGCCGAAGCGACCATCGCCATGGACAACCGCGTTGTGTTGTACGTCTGGTACGACAACGAATTCGGTTACAGCTGCCAGGTGGTTCGCGTGATGGAAGAAATGACCGGTGTCAACCCGCCAGCCTTCCCGAAGTAGGTTGAAAGCAGCGGCAAGCGGTACGCCGCAAGCCGCAAGCTGAACCGCGAAGCAAAAAGAAACGCCCCGACTGGTTCGGGGCGTTTTTGTTGGTCTTTCTGCCAGGCGTAAGACCTGGCAATGGGCGGTCATCCTGTGGGAGCCGGCTTGCTGGCGAGGGCGGAGTGTCATCCACTATTGCTCGCGCTGCCCCGACGCATTCGCCAGCAAGCCGGCTCCTACAGGTCCTGACCTGACGCGGCTTCCGGATTCAGCACCGATCACCTGTAGGAGCGGGGGGGGGGGGGGGGGGGGGGGGGGGGGGGGGGGGGGGGGGGGGGGGGGTGGGGGGGGCGCGGGCGACCCACCGCCCGGCGCCCGGGGGGCGGGAGGGG
>NZ_JBTOPV010000014.1:0-97668 GCF_055284355.1 Pseudomonas sp. HP_01
GACGATAGAGACGTGTCGGATGTACCGGCCTCTTCGCGGGCAAGCGCGCTCCTACACCGTTATGTGATGAGTCGCGACTGCGGTGTGTCAGGAATACAGACCGCGTTCCGCAATCGCCTCCAAACCCAATCCTTCAATCCCTCCCCCAAACTGGCATACTGAGCGCCGGTCCGGTTTTCGGATCCCTGTCGCTTGTCAGCGCATCGAGGAATTTGGGTGAGAAGAATCGCGGTCTTCGCCGACGTACAGAATCTGTATTACACAGTGCGTCAGGCTCACGGTTGTCACTTCAATTACGCCGCCCTGTGGGCTGACATCAGCCAGCGCGGGCAGATCGTCGAGGCGTATGCGTATGCCATCGACCGTGGCGACAGCAAGCAGCAGCAATTCCAGCAGATCCTGCGCAACCTCGGTTTCACCGTCAAACTCAAACCCTACATTCAGCGCAGCGACGGCTCGGCCAAAGGCGACTGGGACGTGGGCATCACCATCGACATCATGGACGTCGCGCCGAATGTCGATGAAGTCGTGCTGGCGTCCGGCGATGGCGATTTTGACCTGTTGCTGGAACGCATCATCAGCAAGCACGGCGTCGAAGCGATTGCCTACGGCGTGCCGGGGCTGACCGCCAATTCGTTGATCCGCGCAGCCAGCCGTTATGTGCCGATCGAGGGCGGGTTGCTGCTCAAGACTTGATGCAACGCGGGTAAACGAACGCCGCCAATTCGTTGAACCGCGCGGCCGTATATTCCGATTGTGGGCAGGCCGCTGCTCAGAGCGTGACGTAGCGCAGGCTGACAAACGCCGCAAATCTGTAAGAGCCGGCTTGCTGGCGAACCCGGCCCGTTCAGGTAAACATGCGCCAACTGACCCACCGCGTTCGCCACCGTCGTTACCTCCGACAGCTCCTACAGAGGCGCAACACGCAAGCGATGTCCGACGCGATATCAGCCAGGCGCTCCCGAGCAAAACGCAAAAACCAGCTATTTCTGAAGGTCTCTCCCATGCAAGAACGCATCGCCGTCATCGACTTCGAAACCACCGGCATTTCCCCCAGCAGCTACTGCCGCGCCACCGAAATCGCCGTGGTGATCGTGGAGCAGGGCGTTATTGTCGAGCGCTATCAAAGCCTGATGAACGCCGGCGTGCGCATCCCGTCTTTCATTGAGTCCCTGACCGGCATCAGCAACAGCATGCTGCGCACGGCGCCGCCGGCTGACCGCGTCATGAACGAAGTCGCCGAGTTCGTCGGCCTGACGCCGCTGGTGGCGCACAACGCCTCATTCGACCAGAAGTTCTGGGACTTCGAGTTGGCTCGCATCAAGCGCAATCGCGTACAGAGCTTCGCCTGCTCCATGCTGCTGGCACGTCGCCTTCTGCCCCATGCGCCGAACCATAAGCTCGGCACGCTGACCAGTTGGGCCGGCTTGCCCCACACCGGCAAGGCTCACCGGGCCATGGCCGATGCCGAAATGGCCGCCAACCTCACGCTGCACCTGGGCCACCAGCTGCGCGACACCCACGGCCTCGCCGGTGTTTCTCACCAGTTGCTGTGCACCCTGCAAAAAGTCCCGGCGAAGAAAATCGCCGATGCCATCAGCAAGCACCGCGGCCTCGCCGCTCAGTAGGACCGGCGGATGAACGCGTGCTGTCAGTGGGACCGGCTTCAGCCGGGAAGAGGCCAGCGTATTCGACATCACTTTTGCAGCGTGACACCTGACGCCTTACCGGCCAAAGCCAGTCCCACTGGATGAACGCGTGCCCTTAGTGGGACCGGCTTCAGCCGGGAAGAGGTCAGCGCGTTCGACATCACTTTTGCAGCGTGACACCTGACGCCCTCCCGGCTAAAGCCAGTCCCACTGGATGAATGCGTGCCCTTAGTGGGACCGGCTTCAGCCGGGAAGAGGCCCGTTTGCGCACCATCACTTTTGCGTTGTGACACCTGACGCCTTCCCGGCTAAAGCCAGTCCCACTGGATGAGCGCGTGCCCTTAGTGGGACCGGCTTCAGCCGGGAAGAGGCCAGCGCGTTCGACATCACCTTTGCAGCGTGACAACCGACGCCTTCCCGGCTAAAGCCAGTCCCACTGGATGATCGCGTGCTGTCAGTAGGACCGGCTTCAGCCGGGAAGAGGCCCATTTGCGCACCATCATTTTTGCGATGTGACAACCGACGCCTTCCCGGCTAAAGCCAGTCCCACTGGATGAGCGCGTGCTGTCAGTGGGACCGGCTTCAGCCGGGAAGAGGCCAGCGTGTTCGACATCACTTTTGCGGCGTGACAACTGACGCCTTCCCGGCTAAAGCCAGTCCTACGGGTGTACGCGTTCATCAGGACTGGCTTCAGCCAGCCGCACTAAACCCCCGCTTCAGCCCCCGAGAAATTGTACGGGTCGAATAAACCCCATTTGTAACTGACGCCTGCGGCTCGGACATTTCTAGAATCAGTCCCACAATAAACGACTGTACTAGAGCCCTTCATGCCTGCCGCCCGCCGTTTTCCCCTGCTGCTCATCGGGGCCTTTTTCGCGCTTTATGTGATCTGGGGCTCAACCTATCTCGCCATTCGCATCGGCATCGAAACCTGGCCTCCGCTGATGATGGCCGGGGTGCGCTTCACTATCGCCGGCTCCATCCTGTTCGCCTTCATGCGCTTTCGTGGCGCGCCGATGCCGACCTGGAAACAGTGGAAATCCGCAGCAATGATCGGCTTTCTGTTACTCGCCTGCGGCAATGGCGGCGTTACCCTCGCAGAGCACGCAGGTGTTGCCTCCGGCGTCGCGGCACTGGCCGTCGCTGTGGTGCCGTTGTTCACTTTGCTGTTCGGCTTGATCTGGGGCCATCGCAATACCGGGCTGGAATGGGCCGGCATCCTGCTCGGCCTTGTCGGTATCTCCTTGCTCAACCTCGGCTCGAACCTGCAAGCCAGCCCCATGGGCGCCGCGCTGGTGATCTTCGCGGCCGCGACCTGGGCGTTTGGTTCGGTGTGGAGCCGCTACCTGCCATTGCCCGCCGGGCCGATGGCCAGCGCCTGCGAAATGCTGGTGGCCGGCGCTGTGCTGTTGCTTGGCAGTTTCGTGAGCGGCGAACGCATGACCCAATCCCCCGGCATGTCCGGCTGGCTGGTGATGGCGTATCTGGTGGTGTTCGGCTCCATCGTCGCGTTCAGCTCCTACATGTACCTGCTGAAGAACGTGCGGCCCGCCGCCGCAACCAGTTATTGCTACGTCAATCCGGCGGTGGCGGTGCTGCTGGGCGTGTTGTTCGCCGGCGAACACATCGGCTGGGCCGAAGGTGCGGCGATGGCAGTGATCATAAGCGCCGTCGTGCTCATCGGCCTGCCGCAGTGGCGCAAGCAGAAACCGTTGCAGAAAGGGTAAACTGCGCGCCATTGTCTTCTACAGACTCTTGTGCGCTGACCTTTTTCCAACGGTACTGAAATGACATTCGCCTCCCTCGGCCTGATCGAACCCCTGCTGCGTGCCCTCGAAACACTGGGCTACCAGACTCCCACCCCCGTTCAGGCCCAGGCGATTCCGCCCGTGCTCGAAGGCCGCGACCTCATGGCCGCCGCCCAGACCGGCACCGGCAAGACCGCAGGTTTCGCGCTGCCATTGCTGCAACGCCTGACCATGGAAGGCCCGAAGGTCGCTGCCAACTCCGTGCGCGCGCTGGTGCTGGTGCCGACCCGCGAACTGGCAGAGCAGGTTCACGAAGCCATCGCGCAATACGCCGAACACCTGCCGCTGACCACTTACGCTGCGTACGGCGGCGTCAGCATCAACCCGCAAATGATGAAGCTGCGCCGAGGCGTTGACGTGCTGGTCGCCACGCCGGGCCGCCTGCTCGACCTGTATCGCCAGAACGCGGTGAAGTTTTCTCAGTTGCAGACCCTGATCCTCGACGAAGCCGATCGCATGCTCGATCTCGGCTTCTCAGAAGAACTGCGCGACATCTACGCCGCGCTGCCGAAACGCCGCCAGACCCTGCTGTTCTCCGCGACTTTCTCCGATGCGATCCGCGCGCTGGCCGGGCAGATGCTCGACAACCCGCTGACCATCGAAGTCAGCCCGCGCAACGTCGCGGCATCATCGGTCAAGCAGTGGATCGTCACCGTCGACAAGAAGCGCAAGAGCGAGCTGTTCATTCATCTGTTCAAGAAGCATCGCTGGGGTCAGGTGCTGGTCTTCGCCAAAACCCGCGTTGGCGTCGACCAGTTGGTGGAGCGCCTGCAAGGCCTTAGCCTCAACGCAGACGGCATTCACGGCGACAAACCCCAGGCCACTCGCCAGCGCGCGCTGGATCGGTTCAAGAGCGGTGACGTGCAGATCCTCGTCGCCACCGATGTGGCTGCTCGCGGTCTGGACATTGACGACCTGCCGACCGTGGTCAACCTCGACCTGCCGATCGTTGCCGAAGACTACATCCACCGTATTGGCCGCACCGGCCGCGCGGGCCAGACCGGTGAAGCGATTTCCCTGGTGTGCGCCGACGAAGTCGACCTGCTCAGCGCCATCGAAATGCTGACCCGCCAGACCCTGCAGCGCCGCGAAGAACCGGATTTCATCCCGGAACACCGCGTACCGGCCACCGACGCGACTGGGCAGATTCTGAAAAAACCGAAAAAGCCAAAGAAACCCAAAACCAGTGGCGGAGGCGGCAAACGCAATCTGGGCAAATGGGTCGATAGCGGCGAAGCGGCGCCTGAAGTACCGGCCATCAAGCCAGTGCGCAAAGTCCCGGTGTTTAACACGGGGCCGCGCAAGCGCAAGCCGTAAGAAGAATGGCGGCAGAGTCCGGGCAGAATCTCACTGCCCGGACTTCATCGCGATCAATGTGGGACCGGCTTCAGCCGGGAAGAGGCCTGCATGGGCGCCATCAGTTTTGCAGTTTGACGCCTGACGCCTTCCCGGCTAAAGCCAGTCCCACAGGATGAATGCGTGCTGTCAGTGGGACCGGCTTCAGCCGGGAAGAGGCCGGCATGCGCACCCTCAATTCTGTGTCGTAACAAGCGACGCCTTCCCGGCTAAAGCCAGTCCTACACGTGCACGCGTTCGGTCAGTAGGACCGGCTTCAGCCGGGAATGGGCCAATGTGAGCGCCATCAATTCTGCGGTGTGATAACCGACGCCTTCCCGGCTAAAGCCAGTCCCACTGGATGAATGCGTGCTCTTTGTGGGACCGGCTTCAGCCGGGAAGAGGCCGGTGTGAGCGCCATCAATTCTGCGGTGTGACAACCGACACCTTCCCGGTTAAAGCCAGTCCCACTGGATGAATGCGTGCTCTGTGTGGGACCGGCTTCAGCCGGGAAGAGGCCGGTGTGAGCGCCATCAATTTTGCAGTGTGACAACCGACGCCTTCCCGGCTAAAGCCGGTCCCACTGGGACACCCAGTTCACCCAGTTCACCCAGTCACTTAACGCCTGCGCAGCACATCCTGATAAAGATCCGCATACCCCTGCACCATCTTCTCCGACGTAAACATCGACTCAAACCGCTGCACCGCCTTCAACCCCATCTGCTTCGCCCGCTCTCTGTCATTCCACAGCGTATTCATCGCAACCGCCAACGCTTCCGGATCCCGTGGCGGAACCACCAGCCCGGTCTCGTCCGCGATGTTGATGAACGTGGTGCCAGTGCCCATTTCGCACGAGATCATCGGCTTGCCGTACATCGCCGCTTCCAGCAGCGAGATGCCGAAAGACTCCGAACGCTGATGTGACGGGAACACAAACGCCTCACAAAGCATCAGCAGCGCATTCTTGTCCTCATCCGGCAGGCTGCCCACAAACACGACATTGCTAAGCCCGAGCGCCTTGGCCTTCGCCTTGAGCTCCAGCTCCTGATGCCCGCCGCCCATGATCACCACTGGCAGGCGATTTTTGTGCGCGGCTTCAAGCAGGAAATCCAGGCCCTTGTAGTAACGCAGCGCACCGACGAACAGAAAGAAGCGCTCGCCCAACTGCTGTTTCCAGTGCTCAAGTTTTGCCTGAGACGGGGCAGGGTAGGTGGCGCGATCGAGCCCAAACGGAATGATCTCAACCTTATCCCTGAACCGGGTCAGCACCTCACTGCTGGCGGCGTAGTTGGGTGAAGACACGACAATCCGGTCGACGCTGCCCAGAAAGCGGTTCATCAGCGGCGCATACAGCTTGAGCAGCGTCTTCTGCTTGATGATGTCCGAGTGGTAACTCACCACGGTCGGCTTTTTGATCTGCGCGGCGAAGTGCGCGATGTCCATGTACGGCCACGGGAAGTGGTAGTGCACGATGTCAGCGTCGCGCGCGAGCTCTTTGAAGTCCCGAATGCCCGACAGCGAAAAGCCCGTCGACGCGACGTACAGATCCTGCTTGGAGCGGTGAGCAATGTGATTGCCAACCGTCTCGTTACGCGCCGCGCCTTGTGTGCTCAGCGACAGCACCTGGGATTCAATCCCGTGGGCCTGGCAACCCTGTGCCAGTTGAAAGATGACTTGCTCGACGCCACCGCCCTTGCTTTCCGGGAAGTAGGTCTTGAAGAAGTGCAAAACTTTGGTCATCAGGATTCTCTGACGAAACGATAACGTCCGCTGTTCTCGCGATAGATGCGTTGCGGGCAGAGCGGGGATGTGTGGAGCGGAGAATAAAGGAAAACCCGAGGCGCCCTACAGCGCTTCGGGTTGGGTACTGCGGAAGTTACGCGTCTGCCAGCATCCAGCCAAGCGTTTCGCTCAGCTCGGGTGTCTGCCAGCCCGGGACCAGCGACTTCAGCTTGCTGTTGTCGCCGCACAAGGTCTTCACCTCGTTGGCCCGCACGAAAGCAGGATTCACTTCGACGGTGAGGTCGTGGCCTGTGATGGCGCGACACATGTCGAGCACTTCACGCAGCGAGTGAGTCTTGCCTGAACTGACGTTGACGTACTGACCGAACGGCTTTGCTTCCAGCAGCCCGCGATAAGCGGCCACCAGCGAACGGACATCGCTGAAATCGCGCCAGACATCCAGGTTGCCCAACTCGATCTTTTCGGCCTTCTCGCGGAAGTGTTTGACGATCTTCGGCAGCAGGAAGTTTTCCGCCTGGCCGACGCCGGTGTAGTTGAACGGGCGCGCGATGATGATCGGCAACCGTCCGAACCACAAACTGGCCATGTACTCCATGGCCAGCTTGCTGACGGCGTAATCGTTGGCGGGCGCTGGCCTGGTGCTCTCATCGAGCAACCCTTCCGACGCATTGCCATACACGTTGGCACTGCTGGCGATCAAAACGCTTTCAGGCGCTTTGCCGCAGTTGGCGATGGCTTCGAGCAGATTGCGCGTACCAATCAGATTGACTTGGTAAAACGCATCGGCCGCGCCGTGCCCGACAAATGCCAACGCCGCGAGATGAACGACGATGTCCGGCTGAAGGTCCGCCAGCAGCTTGCTCAGACCCACCAGATCAGTGAGGTCGGCCTGATAATAATTGGCTTCATTGGATGGATTGCTGCCCAGGCCAACAACCTCGCAGCCCTGGGCTGTGAGCTCGGCCGCCATGTAGCGCCCCGTAAATCCATGAATACCCGTTATCAGCGCTCGCTTGCCGGCGATACTCATCAGAACGAGAACCCTTTTTCGTTACGACGCAGGTCCGCTTCGACCATCATGCGGCACAGCTCTTCCAGATTGGTCTTAGGCTCCCAGCCCAGGACTTCCTTGGCTTTGGCCGGGTTACCGATCAACAGCTCAACTTCGGTCGGGCGGTAGAACTTCGGATTGACCGAGACCAGAACCTTGCCAGTGGCGGCGCAGGTGCCTTTCTCTTCTTCTGCTTCACCACTCCAGTTGATGGTGATGCCGACAGCCTTGAATGCCATCGCGACGAAGTCACGGACGGTTTCAGTGCGGTTAGTGGCCAGAACGAAGGTGTCCGGCTCATCAGCCTGCAGCATGCGCCACATGCCTTCGACGTACTCTTTGGCAAAGCCCCAGTCGCGCTTGGCGTCCATGTTGCCCAGTACCAGCGAGTCCTGCAGACCCAGCTTGATCTTGGCAACGGTGTCAGTGATTTTGCGTGTTACGAACTCACGGCCGCGCAGTGGCGACTCGTGGTTGAACAGAATACCGCTGGTCGCGAAAATGCCGTACGACTCGCGATAGTTGATGGTCATCCAGTGGGCGTACAGCTTGGCAACGCCGTAAGGGCTGCGCGGGTAGAACGGCGTGTCTTCAACCTGAGGAATGGCCTGAACCTTACCGAACATCTCGGAAGTCGACGCTTGGTAGAAGCGGACTTTCGGGTTAACGATACGGATGGCTTCCAGCAGATTCACAGCGCCCAGGCCGGTGATTTCGGCGGTGGTGATTGGCTGTTCGAAGGAAACGCCCACGAAGCTCTGCGCGGCGAGGTTGTACACCTCGGTGGCTTCGGTGGTCTGCAGCAGGCGGATGCTGGCCGACAGGTCGGTCAGGTCGTACTCGACCAGGTGCAGGTTTGGGTTGTTCTGGATGCCCAGTTCTTCGATCCGCCAGAAATTGACAGAACTGGTACGACGATAGGTGCCGTAGACGGTGTAGCCTTTGCCAAGCAGCAGTTCAGCCAGATAGGCGCCGTCTTGACCAGTGATGCCGGTAACAATTGCTTTCATGCGAATCCTCTGAACTCCGTTCGTGTGCCATTACAGCACGTGTTGATAAATCATGTTGGGCAGGTCCGCATGGTACAACGAGCAGCGATAGAGGTACAAAGCCAAACCGAGGCAACGGCGTGGGCCGAGCTAACCTCGTCGATGCAGCAGCGAGTGAAAGTGGTTTGAAGAAAATGCACTCCACATTTGCTACCCATATTAGTAGGCACAGAACGTATACGGAATAAGCCCTTTTTTCTGCAACGGAATGATTACCAGCCGTTTGGAAGCTGAAGCTACGCTGCCTGAGACAAATAAGCGAGTCAGTTGCGCAACTGCTTGCTTTACCGTCTATGGCTGGCCGATCGCTAGGTATGGCGTGCTACTCGCGATGGTAATTGGTGGCAGCCTTGATCAAGGCTAAGGCAAGTGATGATGGGCATGCCAATCCTTCCGAGCGTAAGGATTCAGAGGCGGCATCTACCACAAGGAAGAGTAGTTCGTAAATGGTTATCTGCTAGGCAATCCGTACATTGCAGATTTAACAGATTTTTAAATCTCGAGCGGGGAAGTAACCCTGCTGCACTGATATAAATAATCTATTAGGACTAAGTACAAGCGATAGGGTCTCTAAGCAGTAAATGCATGCATATGGAAAATCCCCAGATCTCCTACGTACATTCAGGCAGTTGATTGGCGAGAGGCTGACGCGCAATTCACTTAGGGTTGTGAGCCGGTCTAAGCTTGCAAGTGAGCTACAGTCTACCGTCGAAGCCGTCGACGTTCAGACCATAGAAATGGTCGCTTAGTGGCATGGTTCGCGATGCATTGCTTTTACGTTTCCATATCTATAGAGGTTAGGTTAGGATGCGGCTGCCTACAGGAGGGCAGTCATGGAAAAAAATCATAGCAAAGCACTGTTTGCCAATCAACTACGCGGTGTCGCTGTATTAGCGGTTCTGTTGATTCATTGGACGGGGATTTATTGGTATGCACGTGACACTGTAGCCTCGTTCATCTATGCCCCTCCTGTTGAAGGAGCACCGTCCTCAATAATAAACCTGCTTTCACCGCCAACCGTTAATTACGGTGCTCTTGGAGTGGCGATATTTTTTTTAATTAGTGGTTTTGTAATTCCATTCTCAATTGCAAAGTCAGCTCCCTTTGAGTTTCTTGTATCTCGGGCGCTCAGGATCTACCCTACATATTTAGTTGGCACCGCTTTCATGATGGCGATAGTGGCGTGTTCAGCACATTATTGGGGGCAGGATTTTAGAATTGATGTCGAAGGATTGGTCGCAAACTTGCTGTTGGTCCATAAAGACTTGGCGCGGCCGAGCATAGATTTGATTAACTGGACACTTGCAATTGAAATAAAATTTTATTTGCTTGCGGCTCTTTTGTATCGTGTTATCAGACACGGTGACCTCTTGCCGTTTATCGTGTTTGCAGTTGGTGTTCTTTGTTTTAGTTTGTGGTATCCGGTGGCAGATAATATCATTGTGGTAGCTGGCGTTAAGGTGTCAATTGACTCGCTTAAGAATGACATGATGTTTGTCGTGTTTATGCTGATCGGAGTAGGGTTTTATAATTTATACATCGGGATAATAAATCGGAATACGCTTATATTGTATAGTGTATCAATGCTGTTAATATTTTCATTGTTGTGGTCAAAGGGCAGTGCTTCAGGCCAGTTTCCATCGATCTACATAAACTACATCTATGGGTTTATTGTTTTTTCCCTGTGCTTTATGTTTAGAGATCGCTTTAAATCATGGGCTCCCTTGGATTTCATGGCTGCGATAAGCTATCCGCTATATATTATCCACTCTGTGGCGGGATATGCCATGTTCAGGATTCTCATGGATCAAGGGATGCCATACCGATATTGTATTCCTGTGGTGTTTGGTATAACAGTTGCCGTGGCATATGTCATGCACATTACAGTTGAAAACTACACCGCTCATGCGGGTAAAAGATTCTTTGCGTCACGGTCAAGAAGTTCAGGTCCACCGTTTCCCTCTAACTAAACGATCTTTATCTGTTTCAAAAAAGAGTCCACACTCGCGCAGGGTGTGGACGTAGCGTCTGTAAGTGTTGTAGTAGTGTCAGTTGATCCCCGATCCTTGGAGGCGTTTCGTCGGCACTGTTAGACTGAAAGATGCGTCAGAGTCAGCCTCCTAAAGATTCAACAATTGCCAATACGTTTTGTTCTATAGAGTGTAAGGTGTTATCCACTACTACAGCAGGCTTAAGTGGTGGATGGTAGGGGGATGATATGCCTGTAAAATTTTTCAGCGATCCGTTTCTAGCTTTATTGTAGAGCCCTTTAGCATCCCGCTGTTCGCATACGCTTAGAGGGGTGCATACGTATACCTCGTGAAAACAAGTGGTACCGATGATTTCAGAGGCTAAAAGCCGGTCCTCTACAAGTGGTGAAATTATCGCTACGATAGCTATCAAGCCGGCTTCATTTAGAAGTTTAGCTACCTCCGCAATCCTTCTAATGTTTTCTGATCTGTCAGAGAGAGTGAATCCTAGATCCTTATTAAGCCCATGTCTGACGTTATCGCCATCTAGAACCAAACATGACCTACCCCGCGCCGCCAACGATTTCTCCAGCGCGAACGCTAAAGATGATTTGCCTGATCCGCTCAGTCCAGTTAGCCAGATAGTAGATGCGGTCTGATTCAGCTTTGACTCCCGTTCTGAGCGAGTAAGCCCACCTTGTTGCCAAGTGATATTTTCTTTGCAATTCTTCATTTCACTTCGATCTCCGCGTGTGCAGATACATCCGAGCCTGGCTCGTCAAACCACGACACCCCTTCTTGAACAAGCGTGACTATGAGCTGAAACCTTCCGGGGTTCTCTGGTGTGATGATTTTAGCGCTATGTATGCCAGACTTACCCGGCAGGAGCTTTGACTTAAGAGGAGTTCTCTCACCATCAAACACTACGATCTCATTGGTATTAGGTATGAGCCAGTGATAACTGATGTTGATTGGGAACCGGCCTTGACTTTCTATTGAGAATTTAGACTGGTTGGCTAGCTCTAAATCAACAAGGAAGTCGCTATCACATTCGACATCTGTGGGTGTGGTTAGAAAGCAAATTTTGAAATTCTTTATTTCGCATACGGGCAGCGGTTTGCTAGTTCCATCGTCATGTTGAGCGAGGTTAGACTTGTAAGAAGTTTTCAGCATCGAAGTGACGAAATCACTATATTTTGAAGCGAAGACCTCAGTCGCCCAGTCGTAAAGTTGCTGATCTAAGCCAGTTATGCCTGCAATAGCATCGATTACATCTCCGGTCAGTTCGCTGTCGCTAGGCCGGTTGGGTGACATATTTAGATGTTGTGTTGGAAAATCTGGATAGATATTCAAGGTGTGTGAAAGCAGTTGCAGTGACTGGGTCATACGCTCCGTGATCCCGACGAAACAAAATTTCTCCAGTCTGGCTTTGGCAATATCGAGGAGTTGACGATCGTTTCTTCGCGCGGCATAGCTCTGGATCACAGCGGTACCGTAGCCCACGGGATCTTTAGATAATTTTCCGAAATCTAGATCGGCTGCCAGGAATATTGTTTGAGCATTCACCATATCCCAGTGTGTCTCACGGTCTGTCACAAATTCCAACAATGACCAATTTTCTAACGTCATGCGTTCGTGTCTGTAAGCGTTCGGATCGCGCTTGACGTGCGCGTACCAGGATATGGTGCGCTGAACAGGGTCTCGCAACATGGTCATGTAATTAAGATCTCTTCCAACATAGTTGTTAAGGCCGTACCACAGGTGGCCACGGAAGAAATCAAAATTGGAAAGCCCGTTTTGCTCTAACCCAAAAAGCTCTGGGAGGAGCTGAGCTGGACAAATCCGCTCCGGCCGAAATTGTCTATCAAGGTAAGATGTTAGCGACGTGCCCGCAGTTTTCGGTATGTGTAGGTAGTACAGTGGCTCAATCATTATACCTGTGCTCAACTATGGTGCTTTTCAGTATCATTATTCAACTTGGTGCAGATGGTGCAGATGGTGCGGAGGTTATGAAGCTTTAAGTCTCTGGTTGGCGCGTCATGACTTCAGTCGGCTTGATTGGCTTCTCAACAGCGTAGCAGATCGGTACGCGGTTGGAGGGTGGCAATAAGAGAGATCAAACGGTCCGGGCGATTAAGTCGTCTGATGATTATACGGAGCCGCCACACAACGTATGCACGGCAGCTCAGCACGTTTATTCAACGCTGTATCCGGTGAGGCCAACGCCTAGGACTCTAGGATCAGGAGAGATTCCTAGCTCGGAAGGCGATATCGGATTAGAGACATCAAGCGTTATTAAAATGCGACGAGCTTGGCAATCGTTCATGCTCGGTCGGATGTGGACGACTTGCGGCGCTTTTAGGCTACCTTCAAATAATAATGTACCTTCTTGATAAATCTTGAGTTCCTGCTCAGCAAATGGGCGTAACTCAAGGCCAATATCAATTTTGCCAGACTCCGTGAGTTGCGTTTTGCTACAGGGCAGACTTATCGAGGCAGTCTTCCGCCGAGACCATGCACCCCAAGCTTCAAGATCATGCCAGCCTGACCCGAGGATAAAATTGCCCGTTCCACTTACCCCTACAGTATATTTACCAGGCGAAAGGCTAAAGCGAGCCGCTTCTAGTTCGTCATCGGTAATCGTTACATATTGGTCATGTGAGATATTGGCCCAACGACTTGCGGCCAGCTGAATCAACTTGCGAGCATCCACTTCGCATGAGCGAGGCGTTGTAATTAATTCCCGACCTTCGCCCGAAAATAGGAGCAGCTTATGGCAGTCCGGACCGAGTACACCACGTGGGTGCATTGATTGAATTGATTCTCCAACACCTGAATAGCGCTCGGAGAAAACCTCGGCCGGCGGCGAGTATAAATACGGAGCCTTCGTCTGTATGAAACGGGAGAGCGACGTCGGCTCAGAGTAGCTTTCCGGCATCTTCGGGTTGTTTGCAACTATGCTCTTTATTCCCAGGAATCCAACAATAATCACTCCAAGTATTTTGGCTGATTTGAAAGGTTGCAAAGATTTAATTGCGAAATAACATGCTGGGAAGAATAGGGGCAGATACCATAGTGAATATCGTGCAAGGCCCGGTGTAGCACCTGAGTTAAGATTCTCAGTTGATGAGTGAGCCAAAAAGTTTATGGCGAAGAATAGCACTATGAAAATTACAAATGGTACTTGCGATTTTTCCGACGAGGTTGTCGATGGGGCAAGCTTCCAGGCTGAGAGTGCGGCTAGAGTAGTGACAATGCCGATGGGCCAGTTAGGAAGTAAACCCAAGTCGGGGTCGATTAACCAGATATAGAAGCTTGAAATGTTTTCCCCGAGTGAAGCGCCGCCAGCTAAAAGCTGTGGAGTGAGTACGCCAAACCTAAGTAGGTAATACACCGGATGCGCAAGCACCGCTAAGGCAGTTCCTACGGTCAAGAAGACTTCAATAATGCTGAAGCTTTTACTTCTCTCAAGTGTGAATCGGTACGCGAAAGGTATAAACGCTACCAGCGCGAAGCTCGGATTTTGGGTTGAGGCCAACGCTATTAATAGTGCGCCTAGCAAGTATTTCCGGGAGTAAACCAGCATCACACCCATCAAGGTGAGGCAATATGTAAAAAACTCCGTATGAACTTTGTCGTAGAACCATAGCATGGGCGAAAACAAAGTCATGATTACAAAGGCTGCAATACCCGACTTTCCAAACAGTCGATAGGACATGCACCCAGTCACGACGAAAAGCAAGAAATGCAAGAGCAAGAAAGAGCCATGAGCCGTGGTGGCTATCCCTAAAGCAGCAGCTACTTTTGATAGCACGAAGGCCAATGCGCTATAGAACCAGAAATGATTAAAGTCTGCTTGCTGACCGAGCTTGAGGGCTGGGAATGCGTTTTTAAGCCACTCTTCGGGGACCAGCCCGCTGATACTGTTGCTGAGCACTAAATTGCTATAGGAGTCAAATGACGCAGGCGTCATCCAGGGTCGAAAGGTATCTTTCCAAGCCAGAAACATGGCGTAGTATTCAGCCCCGTCTCCTACCCGCTGTGGATGGAGCCTGTGGAGTTCCAGAAAAACAACAAGAGCCGCAAATAGCAACAGTAGGTATATGTAAGCTGGCCGGTCTACGTGATCCGGTGTGGATGTTTTCACGTTGAGCATTTTTTTGCCTTTGAATAATAGCCGCGCAAGATTATTGCTAGGCCCGAAACTATGCTTCAGGCTGACTTGTGGGAGCCACCCGGGTCCGCCTGCGAACCCGGGCTCATGTGATTATAAAAGCTTGGCTATTTTCCGCCCTTCACGGATAGCATAGTTCGTCCCACGGTCCTCCGGATAAATCTGGGCCATGGTCGAGATCAGCGCGTTATCAAACGGCGTCGAAGCATCAGGCACGTATTGGGAGTAATTACGCTCAGTCACAGGCTGTGCGTATTCGGAACGCCATACCTTGAAGTCGATGATCCAGTCTTTTTCAAAATGTGGAAACATGCGTTTTAGGTGGGTCAGGGCGAATTCGAGATACTCGGCATCCGAGTACTGCCATACCGGATCTTCAGTGGCCAGGTACCGGGACAGATAGGCGATGTGGCTGCCCTTGTAGTTTTCCGGGGTGTCGAAGTTCGTGTGCTCAATCACGCCCACGAATGGGAAACCCGGGTCGTTGACGTTCAGCCAGTAAGTGTCGGAAAGGCTCTGCTTCAGTCTCAATACCAAGCACATGTTGCCCAGGTACTTCACACGACGCAGCTTGGCCAGCCAGGCATCATCTGCGGAGTTCTGGAACATATCAGCGATGAGCGGGAAGGACGGCGTGAACAGGAACTTGCTCCCTTCAACCGGGCCGCTTTCCGTCATCACGGCCGAAAGCTGCTTGCCGGCTGTTACGAGACCGGTCACTTTGCTGCCAAACGATACTTCCCCGCCGTTGGCGTGGATCGCGGAGACCATCGCCTCTGCCAGACGACCAAAGCCGCCTTTGAAATACGCGAGTTCTTCGCCGCCTTTATCGTTGCGAGTGCTGCCGCGCAGTACGAGCTTCTTCCACATCCAGACGGCGTTCACGGCCTCTGCATATACGGAAAACTTCGAATTGATCAGCGGTTCCCAGACGACTTTATAAACCGACTTCCCGCACATTCCTTCCAACCACTCGCGGATGCTCAGGTGCTCGATGGTTTTCCAGTCCTTGATGCGACGTACCTGAAACACCAGGAGTCCGAGACGGATTCGGTCCACCAGCGAAAGAGCCTTGAAGCGCAGGAGGTCCAGAGGCGTCGATAGCTTCCACATCCGGCCATTGAAATACATGCCTGTGCGGGTTGGCAGCAGGATGACGTCACCCTCCAGGCCAAGTTCTTTCACGAGCTCCGGAACGAAAACATCGTTGTTGAACCAGTGGTGGTAAAACTTCTCAACCCGGACACCGTCTTCGAATTCGAAGATACCGGCCAGACCGCCGGGGGTTGAATCGGCTTCAAGGACCCGTACCCGCTTGCCCTGCTTCGACAGCACATAGGCCGCCGTGAGGCCAGTGAATCCGCCCCCGACAATCACAACGTCATAGTTATTCATTTACGATTCCAATGTAAGTTTTCGCAGTCACTTAGTGGCTGCTTTGAACAGGGCGGGGCGGGACCATATTGCCAAGGCTCCGACGATCGTTGTCGGCAGCCAAAGCGCTAGATGGACAATTACTGCGTAGCTACCCGCTTGGGCAGATGTTCCACCAATCAGGGTAACCGCGGTAAAAGCGGCCAAATGAAACGGCCCTACATAGCCAGGGGATGACGGCGCCAGCGTAGACAGGGTGGCAATCGCCATTACCAGAAGAGCCATCAGCGGGCTGGCGTCCAGGCCCAATCCGAGCAACGCAAAATAGAACAGGCCTGACTCACCCGCCCAGACAAGCATTGAAAGCAGCAGCATAAGGCCGAGCACGCGAGGCCTCGACATCACTTCAAAGCTTTCGAAGAGGCCGCCAACAGTCCGGAAAACGGTTTGTAATTTAGGCGGGACCTTACTGTTCGGTTGGTCGTCACCCAGCTTGGTGAACAATCGTGCGAAGGCTCCCGAAAAAAAGAAGCCTAGCGCCAATGCAATGCCACCCAGCGCCGCAAGGATGACTGCCGTCTGCCTGATGGCCGGCGGTATATCAAGCGTGCTCACTGCCAGGATACCCAGTGCTAAACAAGCGATCAGGGTGACTAGATCGATCAAGCGCTCTACGACCAGACTTGTGGTGGCGACGGTTTTGGTGACGCCCATCGCGCCGGGAAAAACCAGCGCCCGGATCACATCGCCGAGGCGAAGAGGCAGAACATTATTCAGCGCGATTGCACCCAGAAACGGTGCTGCGCAGTTCCGGAAACTAACCGCGTGTGAAGCAGCGGAAAGCATCACGGACCATCTGAAAATGCGTACCGCATAACCAAAGGTCAGTGATGCTATTCCCAGCACGAGGTAGTGCCAGCGGAAGTGCTCAAGCGCGTCCATGACTTCAGAGAAATTCACGAGACGTGCAATCGCCAGCAGGCAAACTAGGGTTACAACTGCCCCGATGACGTGCTTGATCCAGCGCTTTTGCTTGGGTTGCGTTGCTGCTGTCATCGTTTCTCTCAAATGCGCCAAGGAGCTTTGTCTGCGGCCCAGAGGGCTTCGAGCTCGCGCTTGTCACGGAGCGTGTCGCACGGCTGCCAGAAGCCTGTGTGATGAAATGCGCTCAGTTGCCCGTCTTTAGCGAGCTGCATCAGGGGCTCGCGCTCCCAGGAGATCGCATCGCCGTCGATGTATTTGATCGCATCCGGCTCCAGCACGAAGAAGCCGCCGTTAATCCAGCCAATCTCGTCGCTTGGTTTCTCTTCGAAGCTGGAAACGCTGTTGTGCTCATTGATATTCAACACGCCAAAACGTCCCGGGGGCTGAACAGCCGCTACGGTCGCCAGCTTGCCGTGCTGGCGGTGGAAGGCCACCTCGGCGCTGATGTTGATATCAGACAGGCCGTCGCCGTAAGTCAGGCAGAAGGTCTCGTTGTTCAGATAGGGTGCAACGCGCTTCAGGCGTCCGCCGGTCATAGTTTCAGCGCCGGTATCGACCAGCGTGATGCGCCAGTCTTCAGCCTGACTGTTGAGAATTTGCGTGTCGCCAGTGGTCAGGTCGATGGTCATATCCGACATGTGGCGGTAGTAGTTAAAGAAGAATTCTTTGATGACATAGCCCTTGTAGCCCAGGCAAATAACGAAATCCTTGATCCCGTGATTGGCGTAGGTACGCATGATGTGCCACAGCAGCGGCTTGCCGCCGATTTCGACCATTGGCTTTGGTTTAGTGTCGGACTCTTCCGCAATGCGGGTTCCCAGACCACCGGCTAAAATTACAGCTTTCATGCTAACAATCCTTATAGTTTCAGGTCTGCGGGTTCAAAGTTGAGACTTTGCTGAATAACGGCGACGGGGTCTGCGCGCAGGACCAGATAGATGCGCAGCAGATACTCGCCGATGATGCCAAGCAGGAAAGAGTTAAGCCCGATACCGAACAGTACCAGTATGTGAATGCTCGCCAAGCCTTGAGGGAGGTCGGGATGAGCAAAACGCAACAGCAGGTAATAAGCTGCGCCGATCAGGCTGGCCGCGAGTATCAGGATGCCAACGAAAGAAGCCGCACGAAGCGGAACCGTCGAATGGTTGAGGACCGCGGTCAATCCCAGGCGGATGAGCCGGTTGACGTTGAACTTGCTCTCGCCGGCGATGCGCGCGTCACGGTCGTAGGCAATCCCGGTCTGATTGAAGCCGATACCAGCGATCATTCCGCGCAGATACGGGTTCGCGGTTTTGCTTTTCAGCAGCACTTCGATGACCTTGCGGTCCATCAAACGAAAGTCGCCAACATCGCGAGGAATCGGATGTTCGCTCACTTTGTCGATTGCCCAGTAACCCAAGCGCCGGAAGTTATTCAACAACCAACCTTCTGGTCGTTTACGCCGTACGCCGTACACGACCTCGTGGCCTTCCTGCCAGCGGGCAAAAAACTCTTCAAGAAGCTCGGGTGGATCCTGCAAGTCGGCATCTATCTGCATCACCGCATCACCGCGGGTGTGCATGTAGTTGGCCAGAATGGACCGCTGGAATCCGTAGTTTCGCGAGAACCGGATCGCCCTGACGCGTGAGTCTTTACTCGCAAGCTCTGCGAGCATTGCCCACGTATTATCATCTGAATGGTTGTCCGAGAAGACAAACTCAAGATCACACCGGTCGCTCATCTTCAAGGCCAGGGCATCGAGACGCTTGTAGAGATTCTCCAGATTCCCCGATTCATTCAGGACCGGTATTGATATCGAAATCAGAGGCCGCTTTTCTGACATTGCTTTTTCCTTATCAAATCCGTGCATTCAAGCATTCATCCTGGACTTCATGTACTCGACGACTGACGGAATAGAGTCTCTAAAGGTTGATCCCTTGAGAGCCGAGGGCGCCTGGAACACGTGGTCGAAATTTTCTTGCGCCGGCTCAGGCAAAGCGCCCAACTGCAGCAAATGGGGCTTGCCAAAAGCACTGAATATGGCTTGCGCCAAGTTCCTGAGCGTTACGGGATTGCCATGGGCAAGATCCACGACGCCGACGATATTCGCATCCACGAGCGACTTGATCGCGCGCGCATCGTCATCCACGTGATGGTACTCGCGCAGTTGCCTGCCCATGGTCATGCTGAAAGGCGAGTCCGTCCGAAGAGCGGTCAAAATCTGGCCGAGAAACATGAAAGGGCTTGGCTCTCCCGATCCATAGAGCGTATGGATTCTGACGTGAGTAGCCTGCGCCCCGCCAGCGTTCGCATCTTCGACAAACCGGCTAAGTCTGAGCTTGCTCTGAACGTAACTGTTACTGGTCAGGGTGTGTTCCATGGCCGTGCCGAAGGTGACGACACGCGCGCCCAAAGGCGCAACGCTTTCGATCACGTTACGTGGCAGGTGATAATTAACCGCAAGCAGTTGCTCGTCACTGAGACGAGGGTCCAGGAGGCCTGAGCAAATGTACACAACCGAGTGCTCAGGCTGACCCCGAGAAAAAAATTCGCTGATACCAGCGACCGCATCCGCACTCGACCATGACTCATAAACTGCTCTATCAATGCAGACGACATCGCCCGGCGCATATTGAGCAGCCACGGCCTGCCCCAAACGGCCTCGGCTACCCAGGACGAAGATCATTCCTGAATGCCTGCACGCCACTCATCGATCTGCGACAACGTGATTTCACGCGTTTTTTCAGGCGCTGCATAAAAGTCGCGATACCAGACGGCAGTCTGGCGCACCACCTCGTCAGTGTCCCAGACGGGAATCCAGTTCAACTGGTTTCGGGCGATGGAGCTGTCCAGTGCCAGTGAGCCGGCTTCGGGAAGAGGGTTGTTCATATACTCAAGATCTGGACGTTGCCAGTGCGCGCTCATCAGCTCCAGCACGTTTCTGACCGAATACTGTTTCAACTCCTGAGGGCCCAGATTCCAGGCCTTCGCCACGCGTTCCGGTTGATCGGACAGCAGGCCGGCCAGAATGACCAGATAGCCGTGAACCAGAGCCAAAACGTGCTGCCATGGACGGGTTGCATCTGGATAGCGCAAGGTCATTGCACCACCGTCTATAGCTGCTCTAACGAAGTCGGGGATCAAACGGTCTTCTGACCAGTCACCGCCGCCAATGATATTGCCGCCGCGAGCAGTCGCGATCGCCGGGCCTTTGCCTTCCGAGGCCGGGTATGAAGCGGCGTAGCTCTGGATGATCATTTCGGCTGCTGCTTTGGAGGCGCTGTAGGGATCTTTGCCTCCCAGCGGGTCATTTTCCCGATACGGCCAAGCCCACTCATTGTTTTTGTAGACCTTGTCAGTCGTGATGCAGAGCACACCTTTGACGCTCTTTACCAGGCGAGCAGCTTCCAGTACATGCGCCGTGCCTTGAGCATTGACCAGAAAAGTGCTCACTGGCTCGCGATAGGATTTGCGAACCAGGGGCTGGGCGGCCAGATGAAGAATCAGGTCGGGCTGGAAAGCTTCAACTGCTTCTAACAATGCGTCGAAATCGCAGATGTCCCCTAGCGTGCTCGCGATTTCCGTTTCCAGATTGAGCTCGGTGAACAAAGACGGGGAGGTTTCAGGTGCGAGCGCATAACCGGCCACTTCTGCCCCGATAGACTTCAACCAAAGACAAGCCCAGCCTCCAGTGAAGCCGGTATGTCCGGTCACCAGGATTTTTTTACCACTGAGTTGGTCTTCAAACTTCAATCTGGATGTCATTAACTCGCACCGTCATTGGTATATATCGGTCCCAACCCTTGGACGGGCGACCTTTTAAGTGGCGCGAATAATACATCGAATGCTTCATCTTGTGCAGGACCGAGGTGCCCGATGGCTTTTGAAAGAGATCGCCCGGTGGCGCGTTGAAGTCGCGGGCACGTGCGCCGAGATCAGGCGGAGGTGGCTGCTAGGGGGAATTGCGGCTACACGCCAATGCCGGTCGCTATGAACTGAGCAAAGGGCTGCGAGGAGGGTAGCACTCGTTCAGAACTGTGCGGACCAACGAAACAGCATGACGGCGAGGGGCTTGAAGGTCCTTTGGCAGCGGCGCAACCCATCAGCCGCAAGGCCCTTGGACGAGCAGTTCATTGGCTGAGCTTTTTTTCAGAGATTCTCTATCGGAGCACTATATAATGCGCGCCGGGAATCTGTCGGGACATACCGTGTCCATTGTCTGCCCCGATGAGGGGTTCAGCCCCGGCCTGGCCTGCGGGCCGCACATACACCGCCAAGGATGAAGCATTCTGCTTCATTTCTACCAGGAGTAAGGAATGTTGGAGCTGCTCAGGAGCCTCTGGAGTTACCGAGGTTTCGTTTTTTCATCCATACGCAACGAATTTTCCGCCCGATTCGCTCGTAGTCGGCTAGGCGGCCTCTGGATGATCATCAACCCTCTAGCTCAGGTAGCCATTTACGCTTTGGTGCTTTCCAATGTGCTGGCGGCCAAGCTGCCAGGTATAGAGAACAAATACGCGTATGCCCTCTATCTGATGTCAGGGATGCTGGCCTGGAGCCTGTTTTCCGAGATCATCGGCCGATGCCTGACCTTGTTCATAGATCAGGGCAATTTGATGAAGAAAATGCGATTCCCGCGCATCACGTTGCCCGTGATCGTGGTCGGGTCGTGCCTGCTGAATTACGTGCTGCTATTCGTCGCGCTGTTGGCAGTTTTCGCGTTGCTTGGTCAGTGGCCGCATCTCCAGATGTTATGGCTGATCCCATTGACGGTTGCAGTCACCGCTTTGGCGGTCGGGCTGGGCCTGGTACTGGGTGTGCTGAACGTTTTCGTTCGAGATGTAGGCCAAGTCATTCCTATCCTGCTTCAGGTCTGGTTCTGGTTTACGCCGGTGGTCTACCCCGCGAACATCATTCCAGACCGGTTCAGACCTTACATGGACATGAACCCCATGTACCCGATTGTCACCGCTTATCACGACATTTTGGTGTATGCGAAGACCCCTGACATTCAGCAGATTGCTGTGACCACTGTCATCTCATTGGGCCTGCTATTGCTGGGTTTGTTTATGTTTCGCCGTGCAGCGCCTGAAATGGTGGACGTATTATGAGCCTGCTCACTGTAAGTAACCTTGGTAAGGCTTATCGCGTTTATGCTTCAGAATTTCAGCGCATAGGGCGCTGGTTCGGCATCCCGACCAAGCCCAGTGAAGAACATTGGGTTCTCAAGCACATCAGTTTCGCCATCCAGCCCGGTGAGGCGATCGGGATCGTAGGTCAAAATGGTGCGGGCAAATCGACGCTCTTGAAAATGATCACCGGTACCCTTCAGCCCACGGAGGGTAGCGTTCAGGTGAATGGCCGGATCGCCGCCATTCTTGAGCTAGGTATGGGATTTAGCCCTGATCTCACAGGGCGTCAGAACGTATTTCATGCTGCCGGGTTGATGGGGTTTAGTGCTGACCAAGTCACCGATGTCATTGCGGACATCGAGTCGTTCGCCGAGATCGGCGAGTACTTTGATGAACCCGTGCGGACCTACTCCAGCGGGATGCAGATGCGCGTAGCCTTTGCAGTCGCAACAGCCATCCGCCCCGAAATCCTTATCGTCGATGAAGCGCTGTCCGTGGGCGACAGCTATTTCCAGCACAAAAGTTTTGATCGCATCCGTGAATTCCAGGCTCAAGGGACGACGCTGCTTATCGTCTCGCATGATCGCGGCTCGATCCAGGCGCTGTGCAATCGCGCGATCCTGCTTGAAAAGGGTACGGTCATTAGAGACGGGCGGCCGGAAGAAGTCATGGACTTCTACAACGCATTGATTGCGGAAAAGGAGAATGCGACCGTACAGGTTCGTGAACTGGAAGATGGGTCGGTTCAGACCCGATCAGGGAGCGGTGAAGCGACTATCGCTTCAGTAACCCTGCACAATGCCGCAGGTGCTCCCATTGAGTACGTATCAGTCGGAGAAAACGTTTCGCTGCGCATCAGCACCAAAATTAATAGCGCGATTCCAGAGCTGGTGGTGGGTTACCTGATCAAGGACAGGCTGGGTCAGCCGGTATATGGCACCAACACTCACCATCTGGGTTGCAAGACCCAAGCGCTTGAGGCGGGTGAAACGGTCGGTTACTCATTTAACTTTGCGGCGAATCTCGGCGTAGGTTCTTATTCCGTCGCCGTTGCCCTACACACGGCAGACAGTCATATCGGGCGTAACTACGAGTGGGTAGACCTTACGCTGGTCTTTACCGTGGTCAATATTTCGCAAAGTAAGTTTGTCGGCTTGGCCTGGATGCCGCCGACCGTGGAGTGCAACTGATGGATGATCGTTTTTACCGGGCTTTCGAAGACAGGTACCGCGGTTCAAGGGCAATAATCAGCGAACGGCTGGAAGCATATCTTCCGTTTTTAGCGCCTTTAAAGACGCTCCGTGAAGAATTGTCGGTTCTCGACCTGGGATGCGGCCGGGGAGAATGGCTAGAACTCCTTGGACGTGAAGGATTTCAAGCGTTCGGCGTGGATCTCGACGACGGCATGCTTGAAGCATGCGCCACCTTGGGGTTGCGAGCGCAAAAAGGCGACGCGCTCATTGCTTTGCAGCGCCTCCCTGATAACAGCCTGGTAGCAGTGACGGGTTTTCACATTGCAGAACATGTCCCGTTCAAAGTTTTGCAGCAGTGGGTTACCGAGGCGCTGAGAGTACTGTGCCCGGGAGGATTGCTGATTCTCGAGACCCCAAACGCGGAAAGTCTTGTCGTAGGCACCAACCATTTTTACCTCGACCCGACTCACGAGCGGCCGCTTCCAAATTTGTTGTTGTCGTTTCTAACGGAGCACAGCGGCTTCGCGAGATCAAAGATCGTGCGTTTGCAAGAAGCGCCGGCGCTGCGCGACGAGGCCAATGAGCTGGGTCTCTGGGATGTTCTGTCTGGGACTAGTCCGGATTACGCTGTCGTGGCCCAAAAACTGTCTGACCCCGAAGAGCTAGCCCTGTTTGACAGCGTGTTCGAGCCCAGCTACGGCGTATCACTTGATCAATTGGCTGTGCGATACGACCTAGGCTTGAAAATCAGATTTTCAGAGTTAGAGGAAAAAATGTCGACAGGCCGTGCGGGCTACCTAGATGCTATGGAGAGCGTCAAAAGCTTGCAAGCAGAGCAATTGCGGCTGATGCAAGAGCAGTATGACGAAAGAATCACGGCTGCGACTGCGAAAGCAGAGGCATTGGTCGCTGAGCAAATCCGGCAGGCTGAGCAACTGATGCTTACGCACGAGCGGTACGCAGAGGGAATTGCGGCTGCGGCGGCCAAAGCCGATGCGCTGCTCGCCGAGCAGATGCAGCAGTCAGAGCAATTGCAGCTCATGCAAAAGCGATATGAAGACAGTCTTTCGGTTGCGACGGCCGAGAAGCTACGCGTTGTGCAACAACAGCGCGATTCAAGTATCGAAGCGGCTGCAGCCCAGTTGGACGCGGTCCAGGCGGCGCTCAACGAGTCCCTTTCTAATGCGCACAACTGGTATGTACGCGCCACAACTTACGAGCAGAAGCTCACTGCATTTGAGCAAAGCACATCGTGGCGTATCACCGCACCGCTTCGCTTAATCGTGCATGCGATTAGATGGCCGTTTCGTTCCAATAAGCCGCCACTAAGGCAAACGCTGGGCCGTGGTCTTGTGCGCGCGCGACGCTGGGTCGCTGAAAGACCTTCTATCCAGCGTCCCGTCATGGCTGTCGTCACTCGAATCCCGTGGGTAAGTCCGAAGCTTCGTGCGCTTTACGTGAGCAGCTTGCACCCTGTCCCCGCCACTCACGTCAGCGATCCTCAGCACGGTGTCATTGACCATGCTCCACTGAGCCAGCGGGGCCGAGCTATTGAGGCTGCCCTTCGTAACGCCATGACAAAAGGCCGGAATTAATGCGTATCGTAATTGACATGCAAGGCGCGCAGACGGAAAGCAGGTTTCGAGGTATTGGTCGATACAGCCTGTCCATCGCTCAGGGCATCGTCCGGAATCGCGGCGATCACGAAGTCTACCTCGTGTTAAACGGCATGCTCAGCGAGAGTATCGAGAGCATCCGCACAGCCTTCATCGGCCTGTTACCCCAAAGCCATATTCGCGTCTGGTACGCTCAAGGCCCAGTGTGTGCTCAGGACCCGGGTAATCATGCCCGGAAAGAAATCGCTCAGCGCATCCGACAAGCGTGCATTGATGAGATTCGTCCCGACGTCGTACACGTCACTAGCTCGGTCGAAGGTTACGGCGATGATGCAGTTATCGGGAGTCCGGAGTTAGATTCGCGTGCGCTGGTCAGCGCGACACTTTACGACTTGATTCCGTTGATCAGTCCGAAACAGTACCTTGACCCCAATCCGGTCTACAAGAAGCACTACCTGGAAAAGGTTGAGGCATTCAAAAGCTACAGCTTGCTGCTGTCTATATCAGACTTCGCGCGCGAAGAAGCTTTGGCATTATTGCCGCTCGATGAAGCCAAAGTGGTCAACGTTTCTACTGCGGCGGATGACATTTTTCGGCCGGTTGCGCTGAGCTTGGACGAGCGCCATACGCTTACGGAAAAATTCGATCTTCGAGACAAATTCGTACTTTATTCTGGCGGGGCCGATGAGCGAAAAAACCTGCCGCAGTTGATTGAGGCCTTCTCAATTGCACGAGCTGATTTCGGTGATATCCAGCTTGTTTTCGCAGGAAAAATGCCTCCGTCGCATATCAGCGAGTATCGCAATGTCGCAGTAAAGCATGGCTTCGGTCCGGGCGACCTTATCTTCACAGGTTACGTGACTGATCCTGAGCTGGTCGCGCTCTATAATCTGTGTCACGTGTACGTGTTCCCGTCATGGCACGAAGGTTTTGGGTTGCCACCGCTTGAAGCAATGAAATGTGGTGCTGCAGTTATTGGTGCCAACACTTCTAGCGTCCCTGAGGTGATTGGCTTGAAAGAGGCCACCTTTGATCCGTTCGATGTTCACTCTGTCGCCGCGAAGCTTCGTCAAGTGCTTGAAAATGACGCCTTCCGTGCCGAGTTAGCGAGTCACGGGCTTCAACGAGCGGAGCAGTTCTCGTGGGATCTCACCGGTAAGGCCGCGATAGCGGCGTTCGAGCAGGCTTTGGTAACTCATGAGTCTTATGACAAATCCGGTGAAGGTAAACCTTCGGCCGAGTCATTCGAGAGGTTGATTGAGTCATTGGCAGATAGCGGCCATTTACATACCGGGCCAATGGATATTCCAGTGCTCGCCAAGGCCATTGACTACTCGCTACAAGGCCCGGCGGGCGAGCCGACTCTGTTCGTGGACATATCCGAACTGTGCAAGCACGACGGGAAAAGCGGTATCCAACGAGTTGTGCGAAGTATTTTGCTGGAGTGGCTAACCAACCCGCCGCCTGGCTACGTGATCAAACCGGTGTACACACAGGCCGGTGAGCCGTTTTACCGCTATGCGGCACATTTCACTACCATGTTTTTGGGTAAAGAGTCCGAAGAGGCAGAGCTGGATGAGCCTATCAGCTATGCTGCGGGAGACATCTATCTCTGCCTTGACCTGCTCATGGACGTATTACCCCACAAGCAGTCTTATCTAGACACGATGCGGGCCCATGGCGTAAGCATTTTCTTCGTGGTCTATGACCTGCTTATCCTGCAACTTCCGCACTGTTTCGTAGACAGTCTGCAGGCTCATTATGTGAAGTGGATTCATGCGGTCGCTCAGTACGATGGGGCGATGTGTATTTCCCAGGCGGTCGCCGATGAGCTTAGCGAATGGCTAGTGGATAATGCGCCGCCGCGCGCTCGGCCTTTCCAGATAGGCGCATTTCATTTGGGAGCTGATATTGATCAGTCCATGCCATCCACGGGCTTGCCAGAAAATCCTGCGCTTCGAATAGAGTCCTTGGAGCCCAATCCGAACTTCCTTATGGTTGGCACTTTGGAGCCTCGGAAAGGCCACGCGCAGACGCTGGATGCTTTCGAAGTGCTATGGGCAGCCGGTGTACATGCAAACCTAATCATCGTGGGCAAGCACGGTTGGCTGGTGGACGACTTGGCATCGCGGCTCGTGAGTCACCCTGAGCTTGGTCGACGCTTGCTTTGGCTTGAGGGCGCTAGTGATGAGTATCTTGAGCACCTCTATAACCGATGTGATTGTCTAATCGCTGCTTCTTACGGCGAGGGCTTTGGGTTGCCACTGATTGAGGCGGCCCAATACAAGCTCGCGATCGTTGCAAGAGATCTTCCAGTATTCCGTGAGGTTGCGGGTGAGCATGCTTGGTATTTTGCAGGTGAGACCGCACAAGATATTGCTGACAGTGTGACCGAATGGTTGGGGCTGTATAAATCGCAGCAGCATCCTCAGTCAGGCGATTTGCCGTGGCTGACTTGGAGCGGAAGCGCGCAGCAACTGATAGGTCAAATTGGCAAATGCGCGTTCTGATAACTGTCGCGATGATGGAAGCCTGAACACAGCCGATATGGCTGATTCTGCTGAATCAGCCATATCACTGCGTTTAATCTGGAAAGGTGGCGAGCGGATCTTTGTTCAGAGTTCGTTAATTTCCGGCGCGGCCATAGACATCTTCAAAACGAACAATATCGTCCTCACCCAGGTAATCGCCGCTCTGCACTTCAATCAGCACCAGATCGATCACACCCGGGTTGGTCAGGCGATGCTGATGCCCCGCACGAATGAAGGTCGATTCGTTGGTATTCAGCATCAGCTCCTGATCGTCGTTCACGACAATCGCCATGCCGCTGACCACGATCCAGTGCTCGCTGCGGTGGTGGTGCATCTGCAGCGACAGTGACGCTTTTGGCTTGACCACAATGCGCTTGATCTTGAAACGCTCGCCGTTTTCCAGGGTGGTGTAAGTACCCCATGGGCGATGCACCGTCTGGTGCAGCTGATGCAGCGTGTGGCCGGACTTCTTCAGCTGGGTGACGATGTGTTTGACGTCTTGGGCATGGTCCTTGTGCGCGATCATCAGGGCATCGGCGGTGTCGATGACCAGCAGGTCTTCCACACCGACCAGTGCGGTCAGGCGTTCTTCGCTGTTGACGTAGTTGTTGCGCGCGCCGTGGGACAGCACTTCGCCTTCAAAACGGTTGCCGTTGGCATCGGCACTGGTCAGTTCGCTTACTGCGTTCCACGAGCCGATGTCGCTCCAGCCGATATCGCAAGGTACGGTGGCGACCTTTTCAGAGCGCTCCATCAATGCGTAGTCAACCGAGATGTCCGGGACTTTGGCGAAGGACTCCGCGTCCAGGTTCAGGCAGCGGTATGCGTCGCCTTTGGTTTCACGAGAGAGACTGATCGATTCTGCAGCAGCAGACAGGACGTCAGGCGCGTGCTTTGAGAGTTCCTCAAGAACCGTGCCTACCTGGAAGCAGAACATTCCCGAATTCCAGAAGTAGTTACCCGCTGCAACGTAGGACTGAGCGGTGGCCAGATCTGGTTTTTCGACAAAGCGCGCGACTTTAAGGCCGCTTTCGTTCTGGATGGGCTCGCCGGCTTCGATGTAACCAAAGCCCGTCTCCGGGTACTGCGGCTTGATGCCGAACGTGACGAGCCAACCGTTTGCGGCGAGTCGGACAGCTTTGGCAACGGCCTCGGAAAAGGCGACTTCATTCTGAATGAGGTGATCGGCTGCAAGCACAAGCATGAATGCTTCCGGGCCGTGCACTTCCTTCAGTTGCAACGCAGCCATGGCCACTGCAGCAGCAGTGTTGCGACCAAAGGGCTCCAGGATGAACGCCTGAGCCGGGCCCGATTTAGCGACATGCCGATATTCGTCTTCGGTCTTGAACAGCAGCTCTTTATTGGTGACCGTCAGAATCTCCGTCACCCCTTCAAGCGCAGCGGCGCGCAGGAAGGTTTTTTGAATGAGGTTCTGTCCGTCGGGCAGCGTCATGAACGGCTTTGGGTGGGCCTCGCGCGAGACGGGCCACAACCGGCTACCTACACCGCCGGACATAATTACCGGTATCAATTCCATATTTCTAAATCCTTGCGCGTAGCTAGGCAGTGGTGTCTGAAGTGAGGTCGGAGGCAACGCATGGCTTCATCCGACAAATTCGGTTAGCAGGGGGCGCTTGTCGTTTTTTTCGTGGAGCGGCCCGTGCAAATGACGCAAGAATATCAGAGTGGCGTCGGTATGCGGGTCCCCCCAAGTGGGTTTGCATGCTGTAGGACGTTTCAGTCGTCAGCGGGCGTCGCTGTGGCAATGCGGCAGGACACGGTTTCCGGGCTTGTCATCTGAACAACTGAGCCTTTTAACCAGTAGGATCGGGGCGCCGATAATCTGACACTGATCAGGAAAGCAGTTTGTTTTAGGCGAGTAACGGTGGTGGCACGCCATCCCCAATCGCTGCAGCATCCAACCGGCATCAGCCTCACTTTATAGGCGCGAATCACAGTCGACAGCTCGTCGGATCGACAGCCCGGCAACGAATAACACCGGTAGTCCAGTGTCGAGATAGCAGGAAAAGAATCTGAACGCGGAACGCAACGTCGGTTGACGGCTCTTATGCTGCCGGCCTTAACCGTTGCCGCACGTCCTCGGCTTCGCAGCCTTCTATATTCAGTCATGGATTCTATGAGTCGCTCACACGAAAACAACCTGCAAGCGGCACTAAAGGCTTGTCGCGGGAGCTTCCTCTCGGTCGGGTTCTTCAGTCTATTCGTCAACACATTGATGCTGGTTCCGACCTTTTACATGATCCAGGTCTCGGGACGGGTGGTGCCGAGCAGCAGCACGTCCACGCTGATCATGCTCACCCTCATTCTCACCATGCTGATGCTGACGCTGGGGTCGCTGGAGTGGGTGCGGTCGCGCATCATGGTGCGCATCAGCAATCGGCTGGATGTGCTGCTCAGTCGCGACGTGTACCGCGCAAGTTTCCGGAAAGCGCTGAACAGCGGCGGCATGGACGCGTCGGCGCAGTCCCTGAATGACCTGACCTCGCTGCGGCAATTTCTCACCGGTAACGGGCTGTTTGCGTTCTTCGATGCGCCATGGCTTCCGGTGTACACCGCCGTGATGTTTCTGTTTCACCCCTGGTTTGGCTGGATGACGGTTGTGTCCGCCGTGGTGCTGGTGGCGCTGGCGTACGTCAATCATCGCTACACCGGCGCCGCCCTGGCCGAGGCCAACAAGCAAAGCCTTACCGCCAATCTGCACACCACCAAAAGCCTGCGCAATGCTGAAGTCATCGAGTCGATGGGCATGCTCGACACCCTGATGGGGCGCTGGGCGGTTCGGCAGCGGCGCGTGCTGGTGTTGCAGTCCGGGGCCAGCGACAAGAGCGGCGTGATCACTTCCATCTCCAAGACGTTCCGGGCCTGGGCCCAGTCGATGATGCTGGCGGCAGGCGCGTACCTGGTGATCACCCATGAGATCAACCCCGGCCTGATGATGGCCGGCTCCATCCTGCTGGGCCGTGCACTCGCGCCCATCGATCAGATGATCGGCAGCTGGAAAGGCTTCGTCTCAGCGCGCGTGCAGTACCAGCGCTTGAATGAAACCCTGGACAAGCTCAACGCCGAGCCCGAGCGGATGTCTTTGCCGAATCCGGAAGGGCACCTACAGGTCGAAAGCCTTTTCGTGGCGCCGCCGGGTGCGAAAGCGGCGGTGATCAAAAACATCAGTTTCGTGACTCCCGCCGGCAGCATCGTCGGTATCGTCGGGCCAAGCGCAGCAGGCAAATCGACGCTGGCGCGTGCATTGCTCGGCATCTGGCCGCCACAGCATGGTGTTGTCAGGCTCGATGGCGCTGACATCAGTGCCTGGGACAAGCAAAAGCTCGGCCCGCACCTGGGTTACCTCCCTCAGGACATCGAATTATTCGAAGGCAGCATCAGCGACAACATCGCTCGTTTCGGCAAGATCGACCCCGAGAAAGTCGTGCTGGCGGCGCGCACGGCTGGCGTCCACGAAATGATCCTGCAACTGCCCGACGGTTACGACACGGTGATCGGCAGCGAAGGCGTTAACTTGTCCGGTGGACAGCGTCAGCGCATCGGTCTGGCGCGCGCGGTGTATGGCAGCCCTCGGTTGATCGTGCTGGATGAGCCCAACTCCAACCTCGATGAAGTGGGCGAACGTGCGCTGGGTGTGGCGCTGCAAAAGATGAAAGAGACCGGGGCGACGGTGTTCATCATTTCCCACCGCCCTAACGTGCTGTCGCGACTCGACCGGATCATGGTCTTGAACAGCGGCAGCCTGACGATGTATGGCCCCCGTGACCAAGTGATCGCCGAACTGGCCCAGCAGCAGGCCAAAGCTCAAGCGCAGGCCCAGGCACAGGGTCAAACACCGCCTCGGGTCGCTCCCGCTGCGACCGGCGCTATTCAGCCCAGCGCCTGACAGGAATTCTTGAATGACCAGTAACGCGATTACCGTGCTCGACGAGCATTCTGAAGACATGCCCACTTCCGACCGTGGCATCCGCCGGGTTGGGATGACCATTGTGCTCGTGACCTTTGGCTTGTTCGGCACCTGGGCCGCTTTTGCCCCGCTGGGCAACGCCGTTTACGGTTCCGGTGTCGTCACCGTGCAGAGCTACCGCAAAACCGTCCAGCACCTTGAGGGCGGCATCGTAAAAGAACTGCTCGCCCGTGACGGCGACACGGTGCACAAGGGCGATCCGTTGATCATCCTTGACGATGGCCAGCTCAGTTCTGAGTACGAATCCACCCGCAATCAGCTCATCACCGCACGGGCCAAAGAAGCGCGTCTGCGTGCCGAACGTGACGATCAGCCGGCCATTCCGGCGCTGAAGATCGACGGTGTCGAAAGTGATCGTGCCCGTGAAGCCATCGACGGTGAGGCTCAGGTGTTCCGGTCCCGGCATGACGCGCGCCTGGGCGAGATCTCGGTGCAGAAAGAGCGCATCGGCCAGTTGAAGCAGCAGATCATCGGCCTTAACGACATGATCGCGACCAAGGTCAGTCTCGAAAAATCCTACACCGGTGAAATCACCGAGCTGAAGGACCTCTTGCGTCAGGGCTTCGTCGACAAGCAGCGCCTGCTTGAACAGGAACGCAAGCTGGACATGCTCAAGTCGGAGGTCGCTGACCACCAGTCGACGATCACCAAGACCCGTCTGCAGATCAACGAAACCGAGATGCAGATCGTTCAGACCAATCAGAAATTCAGCTCCGACGTGGCCAAGGACCTGAGCGATGTGCAGGCGCAGGTCTTCGATTTGCAGGAGAAAGCCAGCGCGCTCAAGGACAGGCTGTCGCGCATTGTTATCCGCGCCCCGGAAGACGGCATGGTGCTGGACATGAAAGTGCACACCATTGGCGGGGTGGTCAGCGCGGGGACGCCGCTGCTGGACATCGTGCCGGAGTCTTCGGACCTGGTCGTGGAGGCGCACGTCTCGACCAACGACATCGACCGCATCACCCTCGGCAAACTCACCGATATCCGCTTCAGCGCGTTCAACGCGGCCACCACGCCCGTCATTCAAGGGCAGGTCACGCGAATTTCCGCCGACCGTCTCACTGACGAGAAGACCGGCGAGGGCTATTACCTGGTGCGGGTGAAAGTCACCGATGAAGGCATGCAGCGGTTGGGCAACCGCAAACTGCAGCCGGGCATGCCGGCGGAGGTGCTGATCAACGCGGGCGAACGCACGATGCTGCAGTACCTGCTCAAGCCTGCGCGCAACATGTTCGCCAAATCGATGATCGAGGAATGACCGTGGTTCGTATGCTTCCTGGTCTGCTGTTTGGCTTGTTTGCGCTGAACGCCAATGCGGCGCAGCCCGCCGCCCCGCAACAGGTCAGCGCTTCGACCTATTCCCTTGACCTGATGACGCTGTACAAGGAGTCGCGGCTTGAAGATCCGCGCATTCTTTCGGCCTACGCCCATGCACGCTCTGCCAGGCAGCAGGAGCGTGAGGCGTTTGGCGGGTTGCTGCCCCAGGTCTCGGCGAGCAGCAATATCAACCGGATTCTGCGCAAGGATGAGCAATCCCGGGACATCTACGACAACAAAAGCTATTCGCTGAACCTGAGCCAGTTCATCTACAACAAGGAAGCGTGGGAGCGTTATCAGAAGGCCAAGAGCGTCACGCTGCAGAAGAGCTCGCAGTCCGAGGACTCTCAGGCGGAAGCGACGGTGGACCTGGCCAAACGCTATTTTGCTGCGCTGGCCGCCGACGATGCGCTTGAACTGGTCTCGGCCGAGCGTCGTGCCACTCAGGGCAGCCTTGATCGCGTCAACGCTCTGTACGCTAGGCAGATGGCCAAGATCACCGACATGCTGGACCTTAAAGCCCGGGTCGACTTGCTGATTGCTCAGGAAATTGAGGCGCGCAATCAGGTGCGTCTGTCACGTGAAGGGTTGTCGGAGATCGTCGGCCGTCCGATCAATGATCGCCTGAGCCGCATCCGTAACGACATCGCCCTCGAAGCGCCGACGCTGCCGCTGGACGCCTGGATCGCCCAGGCGCTCGACAGCAACCCGCGACTCAAAGCCTATGAAAGCAATCTGGCGGCGGCCGATGCAGCGGTACGCGAAGGGAAGGGCGGTCATTATCCCTCGCTCAGTTTCAACCTCGGGGCTTCGCAGAGTGACGTCGGTTACGACAACACCCTGACCCCGCGCAGCGACAGCTATGTCGCCACCATCGGCCTGAAAGTGCCGATCTACAGCGGTGGCTCGACTTCAGCGCGGGTAAGTGGGCTGTATGACGAGCAATACGCAGCCGAGCAGGATCTGGAGGGGGTGCGCCGGCAAGTGGTGAAGGAGACCACTAACGCGTATCTGACGGCTCAGTCTGCCGTGGACAAGATCCGCGCGGGGCAGAATGCATTGTCTTCGGCCAAGCAATCGAGCATCGCCGCGCAGAAAGCCTTCAGCTATGGCGTGGTTAACGCCGTCGATGTGCTGACCGCCGTGCAGAACGAATTCAAGGCCCGTGGCGATCTGCTGAAATCTCAGTACGACTTCATCACCAACTTGTTCATTCTCAATCGCTGGGCCGGCAAGCTGTCGCAAGAGAGCGTTGCCAGTGTGAACGTCTGGCTCGGCGGGGATGATTCGGAAGCGCTGAAGGACTTGGGTAATTCAGCCCCCAAGTCCAAGTAGCCAGCAGTCAATCAAGCTTGCCGGTGTGCCGCCAATACTTTGCGGTACACCGCCAGCGTCTGCCGTGCGCATTCCTGCCAAGTGAACTGACGGGCGCGTTCCAGTCCTATTTCAACCCGTTCGGTCCTGAGTGCGTCGTTACTCAAAACGTCGAGCATCGCCGCCGAGATGCTCGATGCATCGAGCGGGTCGACCGCCCAGGCGGCATTGCCGGTCACTTCCGGCAGCGACGTGGTGTTTGATGCGATAACCGGGCATTTGGCTGCGAATGCTTCGATGACCGGCAGGCCAAATCCCTCATACAGAGAAGCGAAGACCAGCGCGCCGGCGCTTTGCAGCAACGCCATAACCTCGGATTGAGGCAAGTAGCTAAGCCAGCGCCCTTCGCCGCGTTCCTCCAGCGCTTTTAGCTGCGGAAGTAGATCTTCGTTGGCCCATCCGTCACGTCCTACCACGATCAGCGGATGCTGTTTGCGAACCGACTCCGGCAGCGCGTTGAACGCCTCCAGCACCTTGGGCAGGTTTTTGCGCGGCTGCAGCGTGCCGATGAACAGAAAAAACCCGGGTTTGATCTGATGCTTGCTCAGCACGGCGTCTCGGGTTTCAAGCGGGATGCGCTCGAAATACACCGGATCAACGCCAAGGGGCGTTACGCTGATTTTCTCGGGGGAAACCCCAAAGTGCGTGATCAGATCCTGCTTGCTGTGTTCTGAGATCGTGATCAGATGGTCGGCACCGCGCACGCTTCTCGCAAAGAGCCAGCCTTTAAAGGTCTTGTAATTTTGTCTGATCCACTCCGGATGGATCAGCGGAATGGCGTCCATCACCGTCGCCACCACGGGAACACCACTAATTCTGGGAATGTGGTGGTCGGTCGCATGGACTAGGTCGACATCTCTACGTATAGCTGCCGAGGTTGGCAGCGGCAACTTAAGTAGTCCGCTAGACAGCACATGAATGCGGAAGTCCGCCATGAGTGTCTTGGGCACGCCACAGGCGAGCTCCGGCAGATCGAGGCCAAACGCATACGGCTTGACAGTGATGTCACTGGCTTCGCTTTGCTTAAGCTCTTCCATAGCCTGCCACAGAGAGCGGGTGTACACACCGATACCATCCAGATGACCGGCACGTTCACATCCTGCCCACACTGTACAGCTCAAACCAATATCCATACGCGTTTCCAAACCAATCCGGTGAGTCATTAAATCAAGGGGCGCGAGCCTATCATGAGTCACGTTTGCGGGCATTTGCTTCCGCGCATGATCGCACTGCGCCATTGCGTTTCCTGCCCCAACCCCTCACCATCGCTTTCCGTTATCCATTGCCCGATGGACTAGACAAATTGGCAGCACGTTCGGCTCAAAAGCGCCCTGGATTATGGATGCTTCTGGCGCTTGCACTGACGTGCACGGCGTGTGTCGGCTATCTGCGTGCGGATTGGGATTTTTCTCTGATCAGCCGTCGCGCCGAGGCGCTGTACGGGCCATTGGGCGCCGGCAAGCAGCGCATCGATGCCTGGCAGAACCTGCTGGCGACCGAGAAGCAGGTCAGCGAAATGGACAAGCTCAACGTCGTGAACCTGTTCTTCAACAAGCAGATGCGCTACGCCGAAGACATCGACCTGTGGCACGAGGTCGATTACTGGGCCACGCCGGTCGAGTCGCTGATCAAGGGCGCGGGGGATTGCGAGGATTACGCGATCGCCAAGTATTTCAGTCTGCGCCGCTTAGGTGTGCCCAGCGAGAAGCTGCTGATCACTTACGTTAAAGCGCTGCGCCTGAATCGCGCGCACATGGTGCTGACCTATTACTCGAGCCCCAACGCCATGCCGCTGGTGCTCGACAGCCTGATCGACGAGATCAAACCCGCCAGCCAACGCACGGATCTGTTGCCGGTGTATGCCTTCAACGCTGAAGGGCTGTGGCTGCCGGGCGCGCAGGGCAACAAGAAAGTGAGCGACACCAAGCGTCTGTCTCGGTGGCAGGACGTGCTGAAAAAAATGACTGCAGAAGGCTTCCCCACCGAGCCCGAGAATTAGGAGTACTGATGTCTCTGTTCAAACAGCTGTTGATCGCGATCTGTCTGTTTCTGGTGGTTGCCTTTGCGGGGAGTTTTGTCGTCAGCCTCGAAAGCTCGCGGGCGCAGTACGTCAATCAGTTGCGCTCCCACGCCCAGGACGCTGCGACCTCGCTGGCCCTGTCGCTGACGTCCAATATCGATGACCCGGCGATGGTTGAGCTGATGGTGTCGTCGATCTTTGACAGCGGTTATTACGCGAGCATCCGGGTGGTGGACCTGGCCAGTGGCGACGCGATCGTCGAGCGCAGTGCGACGCCGGACAATCAGGGCGTGCCGCAGTGGTTCATCAATGCGATCGGGCTTGAGCCGGCGGGCGGCGAAGCGATTGTCAGCCGTGGCTGGCAGCAGACGGCGCGGGTTGAGGTGGTGAGTCATCCGATGTTCGCGTTGGCGAAACTGTGGCAGAGCGCGCTGGGCAGCCTGGGTTGGTTGCTGGTGTGCGGCGTGGTCAGTGCGATTCTGGGGGCGATGCTGTTGCGTCGTCAGCTCAAGCCGCTGGATTACATGGTGGCGCAGTCCCAGGCGATTGGTCGTCGCGAGTTCCTCGTTCTGCCTGAGCTGCCGCGCACGCCGGAGCTGCGCCGGGTGGTGCAGGCGATGAACCAGATGGTCGAGAAGCTCAAGGCGCTGTTTCAGGAAAGCACCGAGCGCAGTGAGAAGCTGCGCATCGAGTCGTATCAGGACAGCCTGACCGGGCTGTCCAATCGCCGTTATTTCGATATGCAGCTCAACGCCCACGTCAGCCATCTGGAAGACGGTCGCGCGGGGTATTTGATGCTGTTGCGCGTCACCGATCTGGCCGGTCTGAACCAGCGTCTGGGCGGCAAGCGCACCGATGCATTGCTGGTGGCGGTGGCGGAGCAACTGGTGCGTCACTGCGAGAAGTTTCCGGAAACCCGTAACCTCATCAGCCGCAGCCGAGGCGGTGAGTTCGCCGTGCTGGCGCCGGGCATGGTTCACGATGAAGCCGTGCAGCTGGTGCAGAATCTTGAGGCGGCGCTGATGAGTCTGGAAGCCACCGGTGCCTCCGATGTCTCGCCTGTCGCGCACATGGGGCTGGCGCCGTACAGCCCGGGCGATGCCTCGATGACCCTGCTGGGGTTGGCGGATCAGGCGCTGTCCCAGGCTGAAAGCGGCGGCGAGCAATCGTGGTATTGCATCGAGCGCGGCGCGATTGGTGATCTGGGTGAGGATCAGCACGCGTGGCACAGGACGTTGGACCATGCCCTTGAGCACGGGCGTTTTCAGTTGTTCTTCCAGCCGGTGGTGGCGTCTGGCGATGGCGCGACCGTGATGCATTACAAGGTGCTGTCGCGCTTGGTCGATGCTGACGGCGAGACAATTCCGGCGGGGCGCTTTCTGCCGTGGCTGGAACGCTTTGGTTGGTCGAGCCGGCTGGATTTGCTGATGTTGCGGCAAGTGCTGGGGCATCTGGGTACGCACAATGAGCGACTGGCGCTGAACCTGTCGGCGGCCACGCTGAACGACGCGGCGGCGCTCAACGAAGTGTTCAACGCCCTGCGCCAGCACCCGAAACTCGGCGCCCGCCTGACCTTCGAGATCGGCGAGGAGCAGGTGCCGGAGCAAGCGGTGCTGGAGAAGCTGACCCGACGCCTGCAAGAAGCCGGTTATTCCCTGGCGCTGCAGCGGTTTGGCGGGCGTTTCAGCATGATCGGCAACCTGGCGCATCTGGGGTTGGCGTATTTGAAGATTGATGGCAGCTACATCCGCACCATCGACCAGGAGAGCCACAAGCGGTTGTTTATCGAAGCGGTCCAGCGCGCGGCCCACAGCATCGACCTGCCGCTGATTGCCGAGCGTGTTGAGACAGAAGGTGAACACCGGGTGATCCTTGAGATGGGGATTGAAGGGGTACAGGGGCAGTTGTTCGGAGACCCTGCGCCGTGGAAGTGATGGGCTGAGGGATGCGCCTGCTGTTTTGCTCAATGTCGATGGCTGACGCGCTATGTGTAGGCGCGCGCTTGCCCGCGAATGCGGTGTGTCAGACGACATGAATGTCACAGACCCGCCGCTTTCGCGACCGTCGTAACCTCCGATTGCTCCTACAGGGGGATTTGCGTTCGACGCGGATCTGGAGGCGGGTGCGTAAATCCGATCGACGCGGATTTGGATGCGGGTACATAAATCCGTTCGACGCGGATTTGGGTGCGGGTACGTAAATTTGTTCGACGTTGATTTGGATGCGGGTGCAGAAATTGTAGGAGTGAGCTTGCTCGCGATTGCGGTGTGCCAGACGACATTGATGTAACAGACCCGCCGCATTCGCCAGCAAGCCGGCTCGTACGGATTTGTATGGGTTGGTCAATAGGCGTTGTGTCAGGCGTGGGGGGGGCGCCCCGGAAAACGCCTTCGCGGGCAAGCGCGCTCCTACGCCCTTCGGGCAGAGGCAGACCGTGATCCATGCCATTTCATCCTGCGATTTGAGACGTGCGGGGTGGTCATCCAATGCGTCTGCCGGTGGAACTCAATAATGCTGGCTGACGCGCTCTGTGTAGGAGCGCGCTTGCCCGCGATTGCGGTGTGTCAGGCGACATTGATGTCACAGACCCGCCGCTTTCGCGACCGTCGTAACCTCCGATTGCTCCTACAGGGGGATTTGCGTTCGACGCGGATTTGGGTGCAGGTGCGTAAATCCGATCGACGCGGATTTGGATGCGGGTACATAAATCCGTTCGACGCGGATTTGGGTGCGGGTACGTAAATTTGTTCGACGTTGATTTGGATGCGGGTGCAGAAATTGTAGGAGTGAGCTTGCTCGCGATTGCGGTGTGCCAGACGACATTGATGTAACAGACCCGCCGCATTCGCCAGCAAGCCGGCTCGTACGGATTTGTATGGGTTGGTCAATAGGCGTTGTGTCAGGCGTGGGGGGGGCGCCCCGGAAAACGCCTTCGCGGGCAAGCGCGCTCCTACGCCCTTCGGGCAGAGGCAGACCGTGATCCATGCCATTTCATCCTGCGATTTGAGACGTGCGGGGTGGTCATCCAATGCGTCTGCCGGTGGAATTCAATAATGCTGGCTGACGCGCTCTGTGTAGGAGCGCGCTTGCCCGCGAAGGCGGTGTGTCAGACGACATTGATGTAACAGACCCGCCGCTTTCGCGACCGTCGTAACCTCCGATTGCTCCTAAAGGGGATTTGCGTTCGGCCAGGATTTGGATGCGGGCACCTAAAACCGTTCGACGCGGATTTTGGATGCGGATACAGGAATTGTAGGAGTGAGCTTGCTCGCGATTGCGGTGTGTCGGTTACCTTTTATCAACTGACAGAACGCATTCGCGGGCCCGCGCGCTCTTGCATCCAGCGCGTCCGCCAGCATTGTTTTTTTGAATGGGGACCCTTAAGCGGGTAAGCGCATCAGGTCGGGGAAGTGGGCTTCAGATCAGCCGTTGTTCATCGTCATTGATCAAATCACTCAGGCCGCCCAGTGTTTCCCGGGCCTGGGTACGATCCATCAATTTCGCCTGTGCGGCAGAGGGGAGGTCGGTGATGTTGAGGATGCCTTTGCTGGTCAGGACCTGAATCAAGTCGTCCAGTACCCGGATCATGTCCATGTCGCTGGACTTAAGCTGGATCAGGCTTTTCTCGACCACTTCGTTGGCAAACCAGGCTTGCACCTGATGGTCATCGGGCGGCAGTTGCTCGCTTGCTTCGGCAAAGGCCGTCGCTTCCACGCGAATTAGCGTGCCATCGGCATCGCGCTGAACGTAAAACATGGCTCATTCCTCAGGGACTAACCGGGCTGGCAACCGTCAGGGACGGCTGCCAGCACAGTACAACAGCTCTCGCGACTCAGCTATCAGTGGTGATCGACTTTGATGGTCGGATCCGCACCGCTCACCAGCGAGTTGACCATGGCATTGCTCCAGGTCACGCCCTCCACCTTGATGTGCACATCGGCCGTGGTCGCCGCGGCAGCCGCAGTGACGTTCGACGCGAACTGCCCGGTGGTGCTGACCTGCAGAATGGTGTCATGGCCATCGTTGCTGACCTGCAGGTACTTGCTGAGGGTGTCGGTGTCTTCACCTTGCAGCAGGTCGCGCAGATCAATGCGGTCGCCAGCATCCTTGTTGAAGTCCTTGATCACGTCAACGCCACCGCTGTTGGTGTCGCCAGCTTTCCAGGTAAACGTGTCTGCACCGGCGCCGCCGAAGAGGATGTCGTTGCCTTTACCGCCGACGAGCACGTCATTGCCACCCTGACCGAACAGAATGTCATTGCCATTGCCGCCCAGCAGGGTGTCGTTGCCGTCCAGCGAAGTCGACGACTTGCCGGCCAGGTCTGCTACCTGATCAATGTGGCTGGTCACGAACGAATGCAGCGTCTTGTCGTCGATGGTCGACACGTTGACGTGCAAGGTATCCGCCGCGAACGCCTTCAGCGCCGTAATGCCGCCCTGGTTGTTGAAGGTGATCAGATCGCCGAACAGGATGTCATTGCCGTCGCCACCGTTGAGGGTGTCGCTGCCCGGCGCGATGGTTTTCTGGTCGCCCAGCACCGCTTTCGCCAGGTCATCGGCGTTGACGTTGTTCAACGAGTGGTGGTCGCTGTCGTAGCGATCGAGGGTGGCCGTCTTCACGCCCGAGCCCAGACCGATTGCTTCGATGGTTGGCGACTGCTTCAACAGCAGTGCGTAGCCGGTGTCCGCGTCGGTGATGACCGCCTGGCTACCGTTCATCTCAGGAGAAGTCAGGCTGTATTCCTTGCCACCCTTACCGTCGGCATGGCTGGTCAGTACGCCGGCCCACTTGCCGCTCGCGTCGTAAACAGTGCCATCGCCTGTGATGACCGTTTTGCCGTTGATCTCGTACGTTGTTTTTTCCTTCCAGGTCACCAGCGCCATCGCCAGGGTGAAATCGGAGCCATTAACCTTGCCAAGCACCGTGCTGGTGTTCTGGTAAACGTTAGGCTCGCCGTCGGTGATGAAGTAGGTGCGGTTCTCGCCCGTCGGGTTGCTGCTGTTCAAGCCGGCAAACCAGTTCGCCGTGGTCTTGAACGGATCTTCGTAGTTGGTGGTACCGCCCGAGGTCATCCCGGCCAGCGCTGCGGACAGGGTCTTCATGGCAGCAGCCTTGTCAGACATGTCCACAGCAACGGTCGAGCGCACGTTGGTGTCGAAATCCACCAGCAGCACGTTGATCTTGCCGGCGTTGGCCGTCTGGGCACCGTTCGCCAGTTTCTCGAAGACCGATTGCAGCTGGGTCTTCGCCGTGTCGAGGTTTTTGCCCATGCTGCCCGAGCTGTCGACGATGAAGGCGATGTTGTAGCTCTTGCCCTGCACGATGGTCGTGCCGCTGACGTCGCCAACGATGATGTCGCCGCCGGGGGTGCCGTTGATTGGCGTCGGGTCGGTGCCGGCCAGGCCTTCACTCGATTTGTAGGTCTGAGACTCGACAGTAACGGTGATCGCCTTGCTGTCGCTGGCGCTGGCCACGGCGCTTGGGACCCCTGGCACAGTCGCTTCGGTCGCGGTCGCCGTGACGTTCAGCGTGAACTTGCCGCTGAAGTAGTCAGGCGTGGTGATGCTCAGCGTCGACAGGTCAAATTTGCTGACGTCGATCGTGTCCATCACGGTTTTGCCGTTTTCGACGTGGGTCGTCACGGTAGCCGTGTGGCCCACCGCGTCGGTCAGTATCGAGCCTGCCGGTGCGCCGCCGCTCAGGGTGGTGACGTGAGTCTCCGAACCGTCGAGGCTGTCGCCGAATACCGCTTTGACCGGGCTGAGCTTGATCGCGGCGCCTTCGCTGCCGTGGTTCAGCTCGTAACCGGTGTAGTAACCCTCACCGCTGCCAACCGTGCCTTCGTGCAGCGGCGAGACGTTCAGGCCGGAAGCCTTGAGGTCATCGACCGTTGCGAACAGCAGCACGTTGCTGCCGTTCAGGGCCACGGTCTGAGTCGCGCCGGTGCCGACGTTCTTGTCGACCAGGTTGATGTTGTAGCTGCCCGGGCCCGCCTGGTTGTAGTGGTAGATGTCCAGGGTGTAGTAGCCGGACTCCGTTGGCGTGAAGCCCGCACTCTGGATCTTGCCGCCCGCGCCCCATGTGGCGTTGGCTGCGGTCTGGCCACCGACGGTGATCAACAGACTGTCGTCCGCGGTACCGGAGAAGGTGTAGGTGTGGCCGGCTTCCATGTACATCAGACCGGACAACTTGGTGCCGGTCCCGACCGAGACGGACGAGTCCTGCGCACCGCTTGCGACCGTGTGCGTGGTCGGATCCACGGTGGTGTTGAAGCCGGCCTTGATGGTCGATTCGTTGGCGCCGTTGCCGTCGGTGCCCATGTTTTTCAGCGTACCGACATAAACGTCTTTCACCAGACCGGTCGACTGAACGACACCGTTACCCAGCGTCACCAGCGGTTGGTCGGCGACAGGCGCCACGCTGATGGTGCCGGTGGCTGGCGTGGAGTCTGCCTTGCCCTGGTTGTCCACTGCCTTGTAGGTAAACGAAGTGCTGCCCGCCCAATCGGCGGCTGGCTTGAAGTACACCGTTGCAGCGTTGCCGACTGCCGCAATGTTGCTCAGGCTGGTCAGCGCGACCTTGCCTGCAGCGTCGGCGTAGAACGTGCCGTGTGCCGCCATGTCGACCAGGTTGAAGTGATCGACTTTACCGTCCACATCGGAGCCGGTCAGCTTGACTGCGATGGTGGTGTCTTCGTTGCCCGCTGCCGACGCTGACTTGGTCACCGGTGCATCGTTGACGGCAATCACGTTGACCTGGCTGTCGTGAACGACGGTCTGGTTGTTGGTGCCGTTGGCATCCACGTCGGTGACCGCGATGGTCACGCCGCGTGGCGTGGTGCTCGGGTTGTTGCTGCTGTCGGCATAGGTGATCGACTTGATCACGGTTTCGTAATTGGCTATCGAAGCCTTGCCGGTCAGATTGATGTAGATGGTGCCGTCGGCGTCGTTGGTCAGGGTGTACTTGATGCCCAGACCGGTATCACCGCTGTTGCTGTCCTTGTAGTACTGGGACACGATCAGGTCTTCGGCCTGAATGCCGGTCAGCGTGATTTTCGCGCTGCTCAACTCGGTACTGTCGACGTCGGTGATGCTGAAGTCTTTGACGATCGGCGTCGCTGCACCGTTTTCGGTGTAGGTGATGCTGCCGAAGTTGACCACCGGCGCGTCGTTGACTGGCGTTACGGTGATGGTGCCGGTGGCCGGGGTGGTGGAAGCCGTGCCCTGGTTGTCGACGGCGGTGTAGGTGAACGGCGTGCTGCCATTCCAGTTCGCGTCCGGCTTGAAGTAAATCGTCGCGCCATTGTTGGTGGCGGTGATGCTGGTGGTACCGGTCAAAGGCTGGGTGCCGGCAGCGTCCGAGTAGAACGTGCCATTGGCAGGCGTGTTGACCAGGGTGAAGTGGTCAATGGTGCCGTCCACATCGGAGCCGGTCAGCTTGACGGCAATGGTGGTGTCTTCGTTGCCCTTGCCTGTGGCGTTGTCGACAACAGGCGCGTCGTTCACGGCGATCACGTTGACCTTGCTGTCGTGCACGACAGTCAGGTTGTTGGTGCCATTGGCATCCACATCGGTGACAGCGATGGTCACGCCACGTGGCGTGGTGCTCGGGTTGTTGCTGTTGTCGGCGTAGGTGATCGACTTGATCAGGGTTTCGTAAGCGGCTACCGAAGCCTTGCCGGTCAGATCAATGAAGATGTTGCCGTTGGCGTCGTTGCTCAGCTTGTAGCTGATACCCAGACTGGTGGTACCGGTGGTGCCGTCGGCGCCGCCTTTGTAGTACTGAGAAACGATCAAGTCTTCAGCCTGAATGCCGGTCAGCGTGATTTTCGCGCTGCTCAGCTGAGTGCTGTCGACGTCGGTGATGCTGAAGTTGTTGACCAGCGCTACCGCGGCACCTTTTTCGGTGTAGGTGGTGCTGTCGAAATTCACCACCGGCGCGTCGTTGACAGGCGTAACCGTGAGGGTGCCGGTTGCCGGGGTGGTGGAAGCCGTGCCCTGGTTGTCGACGGCGGTGTAGGTGAACGGCGTGCTGCCGTTCCAGTTCGCGTCCGGCTTGAAGTAGATCGTCGCGCCGTTGTTGCTGGCGGTGATGTTGGTCAAGTTGGTCAGCGGCTGGGTGCCTGCCGCGTCGGAGTAGAACGTGCCATGTGCAGGCGTGTTGACCAGATTGAAGTGGTCAATGGTGCCGTCGACGTCAGAGCCCGTCAGCTTGACGGCGATGGTGGTGTCTTCGTTGCCCTTGCCTGTGGCGTTGTCGACTACCGGCGCGTCGTTGACCGACGCAACGTTCACGGTCAGTGACTGCTTCGTGGTGGCCGAGTCCTTGTTGGCGCCTTCGGTCGACGTCGAGCTCACTTGCAGGTCGAACGAGCCGTTGAAGTCTTTCGGCGGCGTGATGGTCAGGGTGCTCAGGTTCCAGCCGGTGAGGTAAGCCTCGCCATCGCCGCCTTCCGAAACAGGGAGGGAGGTGTAGCTGTGGCCATTGCCATCGCTCAACACCGCGCCCACTGGAATGCCGCCCACAATGACCGGGCCGAGGGACTCGGAACCGTCGGTGTCCACCAGTGCAGCGCTCAGGTCCAGCTTGATGGCGCTGTCTTCATTACCTTGGGCGTTAGTGACGGTGACGATCGGCGCATCAGCCACTGGCGTGACATTGATCGTGCCCGTTGCCGTGTTGCCGGCGGGCAGATTCTGGTTGTCGACTGCGGTGTAAGTAAAGTTGGTATCGCCTGCCCAGTTCGCGTCCGGCTTGAAGTAGATCGTCGCGCCGTTGTTGCTGGCGGTGATGTTGGTCAAGTTGGTCAGCGGTTGGGTGCCGGCGGCGTCCGAGTAGAACGTGCCATGTGCAGGCGCACTGACCAGGTTGAAGTGGCCAATAGTGCCGTCGACGTCAGAGCCAGACAGCTTGACGGCGATGGTGGTGTCTTCGTTGCCCTTGCCTGTGGCGTTGTCGACGATAGGCGCGTCGTTCACGGCGATCACGTTGACCTTGCTGTCGTGAACGACAGTCTGGTTGTTGGTGCCGTTGGCATCCACGTCGGTGACCGCGATGGTCACGCCGCGTGGCGTGGTGCTCGGGTTGCTGCTGTCGTCGGCGTAGGTGATCGACTTGATCACGGTTTCGTAAGCGGCTATCGACGCCTTGCCGGTCAGATTGATGTAGATGGTCCCGTCGGCGTCATTGGTCAGGGTGTACTTGATGCCCAGACCGGTTTCGGCGCTGTTGCTGTCCTTGTAGTACGGGGACACGATCAGGTCTTCGGCCTGAATGCCGGTCAGCGTGATTTTTGCGCTGCTCAGCTGAGTGCTGTCGACGTCGGTGATGCTGAAGTTGTTGACCAGCGCTACCGCGGCACCTTTTTCGGTGTAGGTGGTGCTGTCAAAATTCACCACCGGCGCGTCGTTGACAGGCGTAACCGTGAGGGTGCCGGTTGCCGGGGTGGTGGAAGCCGTGCCCTGGTTGTCGACGGCGGTGTAGGTGAACGGCGTGCTGCCGTTCCAGTTCGCGTCCGGCTTGAAGTAGATCGTCGCGCCGTTGTTGCTGGCGGTGATGTTGGTCAAGTTGGTCAGCGGCTGGGTGCCTGCCGCGTCGGAGTAGAACGTGCCATGTGCAGGCGTGTTGACCAGATTGAAGTGGTCAATGGTGCCGTCGACGTCAGAGCCCGTCAGCTTGACGGCGATGGTGGTGTCTTCGTTGCCCTTGCCTGTGGCGTTGTCGACTACCGGCGCGTCGTTGACCGACGCAACGTTCACGGTCAGTGACTGCTTCGTGGTGGCCGAGTCCTTGTTGGCGCCTTCGGTCGACGTCGAGCTCACTTGCAGGTCGAACGAGCCGTTGAAGTCTTTCGGCGGCGTGATGGTCAGGGTGCTCAGGTTCCAGCCGGTGAGGTAAGCCTCGCCATCGCCGCCTTCAGAAACAGGGATGGAGGTGTAGCTGTGGCCATTGCCATCGCTCAGCACCGCGCCCACTGGAATGCCGCCCACAATGACCGGACCAAGGGACTCAGAACCGTCGGTGTCCACCAGTGCAGCGCTCAGGTCCAGCTTGATGGCACTGTCTTCATCGCCTTGGGCGTTGGTGACGGTGACGATCGGGGCATCAGCCACTGGCATGACGTTGATGATCCCGTTGGCTGGCGCTCCCGCTGGCAGATTCTGGTTGTCGACAGCGGTGTAGGTGAAGCTGGTGTCACCGGCCCAGTTCGCGTCCGGTTTGAAGTAGATCGTCGCGCCATTGTTGGTCGCGGTGATGTTGGTCAAGTTGGTCAGCGGTTGGGTGCCAGCGGCATCGGCGTAGAACGTGCCGTGCTCTGCCATGGTGACCAGGTTGAAGTGATCAATCTTACCGTCGACGTCAGCGCCGGTCAGCTTGACGGCGATCGCCGTGTCTTCGTTGCCCTGGCCCTGAGCCGCGCTCACGGTCGGCGCATCGTTAACCGGCGTGACGTTGATGACACCGGTGGCGCTGCCCGACAAGTTGTTGGTGCCGTTGGCATCCACGTCGGTCACTTCGATGGTCACGCCACGCGGTGTGGTGCTCGGGTTATCACTGCTGTTGGCGTAGGTGATCGAGTTGATCACCGTGGTGTAGTCGGCGACCGACGCGTTGCCGGTCAGATCAATCACGATGTTGCCGTTGGCGTCGTTGCTCAGCGTGTACTTGATGCCAAAGGCGGCATCGCCGCTGTTGGCGTCCTTGTAGTACTGGGAAACGATCAAGTCTTCAGCCTGAATACCGGTCAGCGTGATTTTTGCGCTGCTCAGCTGGGTGCTGTCGATGTCGCCGATCTGCAAGTTGTCGACCAATGGCTGAGGTGCGCCGTTCTCGACGTAGTCAGGGTTGGTGAAGGTGACGGTAGGCGCGTCGTTAACCGGCCCGACGGTCACGGTCAGAAACTGCGTCGTGGTGGCCGAATCCTTGTTGGCGCCTTCGGTCGACGTCGAACTCACTTTCAGGTCGAACGAGCCGTTGAAGTCTTTCGGCGGCGTGATGGTCAGGGTGCTCAGGTTCCAGCCGGTGAGGTAGGCCTCGCCATCGCCGCCTTCAGAAGGAGGGATGGAGGTGTAGCTGTGGCCATTGCCATCGCTCAGCACCGCGCCCACTGGAATGCCGCCCACAATGACCGGACCAAGGGACTCTGAACCGTCGGTGTCCACCAGTGCAGCGCTCAGGTCCAGCTTGATGGCACTGTCTTCATTACCTTGGGCGTCGGCAACGGTAACGATCGGCGCATCGGCCACTGGCGTGACGTTGATGATGCCGTTGGCTGGCGCGCCGGCTGGCTGGCCCTGATTGTCGACGGCGGTATAGGTGAAGTTGGTATCGCCCGCCCAGTTCGCGTCCGGCTTGAAATAGATCGTCGCGCCATTGTTGGTCGCGGTGATGTTGGTCAAGTTGGTCAGCGCCTGGGTCCCGGCGGCATCGGCGTAGAACGTACCGTGCTGGGCCAGGGTGACCAGATTGAAGTGATCGATGGTGCCGTCGACGTCAGTGCCGGTCAGCCTGACCGCGATGGCGGTGTCTTCGTCGCCTTTGCCCGAAGCGTCGATGACGGTCGGTGCGTCGTTGACCGGGGTGATGGCGACTTCGCCGGTGGCGCTGCCCGTCAGGTTGTTGGTGCCGTGGGTGTCCACGTCAGTCACTTCGATCGTCACGCCGCGTGGGGTGGTAACCGGGGCGTCGCTGCTGTTGGCGTAGGTGATCGAGTTGATCAGCGTGGTGTAGTCGGCGATCGAGGCGTTGCCGTTCAACTGAATGACGACGTTACCGTTGCCGTCGTTGCCCAGCGTGTAGCTGATGCCCGAGGCCGTGGTGCCGCTGTTGCCACCCTGGAAGGACGGCGATGCGATCAGGTCTTCGGCTTGGACGCCGGTCACGGTGATCTTCGCGCCGCTCAACTGGCCGCCGTCGACGTCGCCGATCTGCAGGTTATTGACCAACGCCTGGGGCGCGCCGTTTTCGACGTAATCGGTGCCGGTGAACGAGACGGTCGGGGCGTCATTGACGGCGACAACATGCACGATGCTGGTGGCCGGTGCGGAGTCGTTCTGGCCGTCGTTGACGGTCACAGTGATGGTGCGATCAGCAACGCTTGGGTCTTCGCTGCTGTTCTGGAAGGTGATCGACTTGATCACGGCTTCGTATTCGGCAGCGGTGGCCGCGCCCGTCAGGGTCAGTACGATCTGGCCATTGACGGTGGCGGTGCTGACCGCGATGTTCGCGTTCGGGCTGCCCACCACCAGGGTGTCGGCGTCCTGAGGGTTGGTCAGGGTGACTTTCGCGCCTTGCAGGTTCGGGCTGTCGGCGTCGGTGACGGTCAACTGGTCGGCGATCGATACGCCAGCCTGGCCTTCGGTGAAGGTGGTTTCGCTGTTGGTGCCGTTAGCGCCGCCATTCGGATCAACAACCGGCAGAGCATCGTTGTCGATGATGGTGGTAGTGACGCTGCCGTTGGTAGCGCTGACAGCGACGTTCTCGAAGTTGCCGCCGCTGATGGCGCCGATCGCCACGGTGACGTTTTCAACGCCTTCCGGGATCGTGTCATTAAGGGTGTTCAGGTCGAAGGTGACGCTGCTGCTGTTGGCAGGGATCTTCACGCTGACCACTTGCGTGTAGTCGGTGCCGTTGGTCGCGGTGCCGCTGTAGGTCAGGTTGATCGTGACTTCGGTCTGCGCCGGGTTGCTCAACGTAATGGTGTACGTGGCGGCCTGGCCTTCAATCACCGACTGGGTACCGGTGATGCTGGCAATGGTGGTGTCGATGGTGTCGGTGATGGTGGTCACCGCCGGCGTCGGATCGGTCGTCACGACCAGGCCGCCACCGCCCGTTGTGCCAGTGATGGTCGTGCTGATAACTGAAGGGTCGATGTACGGCGTGTTGTTGTCAGCCACTTGAACAGTGGTAGAGCCCGACGTGTCGCCGCCACGAATGACGATGGTCGACCCGTTGGACAGGGTAATGGTCAGGTCCGATGTCGGGGCCTGCGTGACGTTTGCCGTGTACACCAGCGCGCCGCCGGCTTCGGTCAGCGTCTGGGTGGCGGTCAGTGTCAGGGTGCCCGTTGGCTGAGGAGCGGCGGCGTTGCCATTGCCGTTGTCGATCGGCAGGCCGTTGCTCAGCGTAGGAGGCGGCACAGCCGTCGTCCCCAGACCGTTGGTCGGGAAGCCGATGGTCGGATCCACTTCGCCCGCCGTCTCGGTGAGCATCACCACGCTGTGGCCGCCGCCTGCGTTGCCGCCATCACCTGGGGCTGCTTGCGGACCTGCTGCAGTGGCTTCGAGGTCTTTGGTCGGGTCGGCGCCGGCGGCGATGGCCTGCTGCAGTTCAGCAACGGACGGTGCCGCTTGCGCGGTGGCTTCGGCAAGGTTGGTGGTAGAAGCCGGTGCGTCTGCGCTCCACTGGCTGTCACGGCCAATGTCCAATTGACGGCCATCGGCAAGCTGCAGCGTGACTGCGCCTCCCGGGCCTGTCACAAGCTGCTCGCCGGTGAACAACCGGTCACCCTCGATGAGCACACGACGAATCCCTTCCGGGGAAACTGCGACTACCTGGCCAACAATGCTTTTGACGATGGCAACAACACTGCTCATGGGGGTGACTCTCCGAAATTACCGTTCAGTTGGTATCCATCATGCTGACCGGCCTTAACTAACGCCGCTTCATACCGGGATACGTAAAAATTCGCATTTGTTTCGATGCCAGATAAACAAGTTAGGGAACTTACTAAGTTGCTCCTAATCTGGCGTCAATTTGTCAACAGCAGGTCGGCACCGGAATTAACTTTCTGCCAAAGTATTGACCTATTCGGCGACATCCTAAACAATCGCTTCCGTAATGTCACATTGATATTTGATGAGATCGCGTATTTCTGCAGTGTGATCGCAAGCGCCCTTCAGAACACTCTCGAAACGATCACTTCAATGGCCATTTTTACGATGCGGCAGTGTGTATTGCTGCGTTTTGAACAAGTACGTTCTCGGGAAACCACCAAAATGCGTAAGCACCTCTTCACTGCTGTACCCCTTATCCTTTGTGCCGGCTTCGTTCAGGCCCAGACCCTGCAGTCCGCCATGCAGAAAGCCATGGACGAACATCCCGAGGTGCAGGCCGGCATCAACGCCCGTATCGCCCAGGACTACGCGCTCCGCGCTGCGAGAGGCGGCTACCTGCCGCGTGTCGACGTCACGGCTGGCTACGGCCGGGCCGGTTCCGATACGCCAAGCACCCGTGCCTCGACCGGTCGTCACGACTACCAGACGCTGGACCGCGGCGAGTCCGCCATCCGCCTTCAGCAGATGCTGTTTGATGGCTTTGCAACAAGTAACGAAGTTGCGCGTCAACAAGCCACCGCCAATTCCCGGGCATACTCGCTGTTAAATACAACCGAACGTACCGCGTTGACTGTTGCGCAGGTCTATCTGGATGTTCTTACCCAGCGTGAAATGGTTCGGCTGGCTGAAGAGAACCTGAAGAGTCACGAACGTATTTACGACCAAATCAAACTTCGCACTTCCCGCGGCGTGGGTCGTATGGCCGATATGGACCAGGCCGATGCCCGTCTGGCACAGGCTCGTAACAACCTGATCACCGAACAAACCAACCTGGCCGACGCACAAACCAATTACTTGAGTGCCGTTGGTCTGGAAGCTGATCAACTTGAAGCACCGTCGCCGTTCGCGATGATGCCTGCCGATCTGAACGAAGCCCGCCGCCAGATGCTGGAAAACAGCCCGGTGCTGCGCTCGGCCGAAGCCGACATCGTTGCCGCTGAAAAGCAGTACACCTCGGCTCAGTCCAATTACTACCCGCGTTTCGATGCAGAACTGGGCCGCAATGCCGATAACAACATTGGCGGCGACGAAGGCCACAACAATGGCTGGGAAGCCATGGTCCGCATGCGCTTCAACCTGTACGCCGGTGGCAGCAACAAGGCCGACCTGCAATCGAAGTCGTACCTGTCGAGCCAGGCACTGGATATCCGCAACAACGCATTGCGTCAGTTGAACGAAGAACTGGGCCTAGCCTGGAACGCCTACAACAACGCCAATGCCCAGGTGCCGATCGCTCAGCAGTACGTCGAGCGGGCCAACAGCGTGCGTACCTCGTACCAGCAGCAATTCAGTCTGGGAGAGCGTACCCTGCTCGACCTTCTCGACAGCGAGAACGAGTTGTTCACCGCGCAACAGCGTCTGGTGCAGCTGAAAAACCTGCAGACGTACACCCAGTACCGCATCAAGGCGGACATGGGCACATTGCTGAAAAGCCAGGGCGTCGTAGCGCCGATGGCATCGGTTGTGCAGAACGATGTCAAACCGACCGTTCAGCTGCCGGGCATGAACTGATTCTTGACGGAGTCAGCTTCTTTTAATCGTTAAGAAAGAGAGTGTCAGCGTGGACTTGGAATTACCTTCGGCTCAATTAGGTCATGATCCACGCAGCCAGCACGACGATCCGTTACTCGACGGGCTGCTGACACTCTGCGCCCTGCACCACAAGCCAGCGAGCCGGGCGATGCTGACCACCGGTCTGCCATTGCCCGACCAACGCCTGAGCCCGGATCTGTTGCCTCGCGCCGCAGCCCGGGCCGGCTTGCAGGGGCGTTTGCTGCAACGCAAGCTCACCCAGATTCCCGAGATCGCCTTGCCCGCCTTGCTGCTCCTGAAAGAAGGGCGCTCTGCCGTTCTGCTCGGTTGGGAGGGTGAGTCTGCCCGCCTGCTGATCAGCGAAAGTAACGGTGGCGAAGTGCTGATCGAAACCGAAGCGCTGGCGCAGGATTACAGCGGTCGGGTGTTTTTCGCACAGCCGCAGCATAAATTTGACGTAACCCAGGGCTCGCTCATTCCACGTGCTCGCTCCTGGTTCAAAGACACACTCAAGCTGTCTCGCTGGCTTTACGTCGACGCGATCGCTGCCAGCTTCGTGATCAACCTGATCGCGCTGGCTACCCCTCTTTTTGTCATGAACGTCTACGACCGTGTCGTGCCCAACCAGGCCACCGCAACCTTGTGGGTGCTGGCGACCGGTATCTGTGGCGCGTTCCTGTTTGACCTTTTGCTCAAGGGCCTGCGCAGTCTGTGCCTGGACCTGGCCGGCAAGAAAACCGACCTGATCATTTCCGCCACGCTGTTCGAGCGAATCGTCGGCATGGCGATGAAGTTTCGCCCCGCGCGGGTCGGCAGCTATGCCCAGAACATCCATGAGTTCCAGGGCATGCGTGACTTCCTCACCTCGCTGACCCTGACCAGCCTTATCGACCTGCCGTTCACGTTGATCATCCTGTTGGTGATCGCACTGCTGGGCGGGCATCTGGTGTGGATTCCGATCATTGCCTTCCCGCTGGCGCTGGGCATCGGCCATTTCCTGCAAAAACCGCTGACCTCCACTCTTGAGCGCACCATGGCGCTGGGGGCCGAGCGTCAGTCGAGCCTGATCGAAACCCTCGCCGGCCTGGATGCGGTGAAGGTCAACAACGCCGAAAGCGAGCGTCAGTACCAGTGGGAACACACCATCGGTACGCTCAGCCGCCTGGAACTGCGGGTCAAAGTGCTTTCCGGTCTCGCCATGAACATCACGCTGCTGATTCAGCAACTGGCCGGCGTCGCGATGATCTGCTTCGGCGTCTACATGATCATGGACGGCGTCCTCAGCATGGGCGGCCTGGTGGCGTGCTACATGCTCAGCGGCCGCGCCCTTGGCCCGTTGGCGCAACTGTCCGGCCTGCTGACCCGTTATCAGCAAGCCAAAGTGACCATGGTCTCGGTCGATCAGATGATGGAGCTGCCGCAGGAGCGCAACTTCGATGAGCGTCCGCTCAGCCGTCAGGTCCTGCAGGGCGCCATGGAATTCCGCAACCTGGAGTTCACGTACCCGAACCAGCAGAACCTGGCGCTGCGCAACATCAATCTGGTGATCCGCCCGGGCGAGAAGGTCGGCATCATCGGCCGTAGCGGTTCAGGCAAAAGCTCCCTGGCCAAGCTGCTGGTCGGTTTGTATCAGCCGGACGAAGGTTCGCTGCTGGTCGATGGCGTCGACATTCGCCAGATCGACGTCAGTGAAGTGCGCCACAACATTGGTTACGTCGCCCAGGACATTCAACTGTTGTCGGGCACGCTGCGCGACAACCTGATTTCCGGCGCGCGTTACGTGGATGACGAGATGGTGTTGCAGGCCGCTGAACTGGCCGGCGTGCATGAATTCGCCAGCCTGCATCCCCAGGGCTACGAGCTGCAAGTAGGTGAGCGCGGCCAGAATCTGTCTGGTGGTCAGCGGCAGAACGTCGCCCTGGCGCGGGCCTTGCTGCTCGATCCGCCGATCCTGTTGCTCGACGAACCCACCAGCGCCATGGACAACACTGGCGAAGAACGTTTAAAGCAGCGCCTGTTTGGCGTTATAGAGAAAAAGACCGTGATTCTTGTGACACACCGAGCTTCGTTGCTCAGCCTGGTTGATCGCCTGGTGGTCATCGACCGCGGCCAGATCGTGGCCGACGGCCCGAAAGCCGCCGTTATGGAAGCGTTGAAGAAGGGGCAGATCAGTGTTGCTTAAGTCAGGTCAAAACTCCGGTGGCGGCATCTTCGGCTACTTCAAGGGCTCGCCTTCGCTGGAAGGCCAGGCGCTGCCCGAAGTCAAAAAGGCATTGGTGGACGACGCTCCGCGCATCGTGCGGCTGACCATTTGGGCCGTGATCCTGTTCTTCGTGTTCTTGCTGGTCTGGGCGAACTACGCCGTGATCGATGAAGTGACGAAGGGCGAGGGCAAGGCCATTCCGTCGACCAAGATCCAGAAGATCCAGAACCTGGAGGGCGGCATCGTTGCGCAGATCTATGCCCATGACGGCCAGATCGTCGACGCTGGCGCCCCGCTGATTCGTCTCGACGACACCCGTTTTGCGTCCAACGTTGGTGAGACTGAGGCTGATCGTCTGGCCATGCAGCTGCGCGTTGAGCGCCTGAGCGCCGAGGTCGATGATCGTCCGCTGAACATCAGCGCCGAAGCGCGCAAGTTGGTGCCGAATCAGGCGTCCAACGAAGAGTCCCTGTACAAGAGCCGCCGTCAGCAACTGGTGGACGAAGTGGGTGGTTTGCAGCAGCAGTTGATTCAACGGCAGCAAGAGTTGCGCGAATTTGCTTCCAAGCAGGAGCAATACCGCAGCAGCCTGGGCCTGTTGCGCCAGGAGATCGGCATGTCCGAGCCGTTGGTGTCCCAGGGCGCGGTGTCGCCGGTGGACATCCTGCGACTGAAACGCTCTGAGGTCGAAACCCGTGGTCAGCTGGACGGCACCACCCTGGCAATCCCCCGCGCACAAGCGGCGATTGCCGAAGTGCAGCGCAAGATCGATGAGACCCGTGGCAAATTCCGCAGCGACGCGCTGACGCAACTGAACGAGGCGCGCACCAACCTTTCGAAGGCGCAGTCGACGGCCAAGGGCCTTGAAGACCGCGTCAACCGTACGATGGTGACGTCGCCGGTGCGTGGCGTGGTCAAGCAGATGCTGGTCAACACCGTCGGCGGGGTGATTCAGCCGGGCAGCGACATTGCTGAAGTGGTGCCGCTGGATGACACGCTGTTGGTAGAAGCGCGCATTCGTCCACAAGACATCGCCTTCCTGCACCCGGGTCAGGAAGCGATGATCAAGTTCACCGCCTACGACTACACGATTTATGGCGGGCTGAAAGGAAAGCTGGAACAGATCGGCGCTGACACCATTCAGGACGAAGAGAAGAAGAACACCTTCTACGTGATCAAATTGCGCACCGACCGCAGCCACCTCGGCACCGATGAGCACCCGCTGCTGATCATCCCCGGCATGGTCGCCTCGGTGGACATCATCACCGGCAAGAAAACCATCCTGAGCTACCTGCTCAAACCCGTACTCAAAGCCCGTGCCGAGGCATTGCACGAGCGTTGATGGCAGAGGGCCGCGTGCTTTTAGTGGGACCGGCTTCAGCCGGGAAGGCGTCAGGTGCCACACCGGAATCTATGGTGTTCACACGGGCCTCTTCCCGGCTAAAGCCGGTCCCACTGACACGCCGCACACTCGTAGGACCGGCTTCAGCCGGGAAAGCGTCAGGCGTGACACCGCAAATGTATGGTTGTTCTCGCGGGCCTCTTCCCGGCTAAAGCCAGTCCTACAGACCGCGCACTAATAGTGGGACCGGCTTCAGCCGGGAAGGCGTCGGGCGTGACACCGCAAATCTGATGGTGTTTGAACTGACCTCTTCCCGGCTAAAGCCGGTCCCACTAAAAGCGACGCGCCGCGCCCCCTAGTGCGGCAGGCTTGAGTCCGCGGGGGTCTAAACACATCCTACTGAAGCACCGCGCACTAATAGTGGGACCGGCTTCAGCCGGGAAGGCGTCAGGCGTGACACCGCAAATCTGATGGTGTTTGAACTGACCTCTTCCCGGCTAAAGCCGGTCCCACTGACACGCCGTACACTCGTAGGACCGGCTTCAGCCGGGAAAGCGTCAGGCGTGACACCGCAAATGTATGGTTGTTCTCGCGGGGCTCTTCCCGGCTAAAGCCAGTCCTACAGACCGCGCACTAATAGTGGGACCGGCTTTAGCCGGGAAGGCGTCGGGTGTCACTCCGCAAATGTACGGTGTTCACACTGGCCTCTTCCCGGCTGAAGCCGGTCCTACAATAAATTTTGCGCAGCCATTACCTCCCGCGTTTGCTATCAATCCTCACCAAGCGCCCGCCTTCAAACCGCAAATACTGGTACATGCCGTTGCTCGGGCCGTAGATCCATTCCTGGACCTGCACCTGATCCACCTGGCGGTAGTGATTGACGGTTTCCTTGTAGCCGATGATGTCCTGGCTGACCGGCTGGCCGCATTTCTGCTGCACTTCAAACATCCGGTCGCCGACGCTGATCAGCTGGCTGCCGCAGCGCAATGTATCCGCCTGGGCCACGCCCACCAGGGCGGTCATACCGAGAATCAACGCCATCCTCGTTATCGCATTCTTCAAAATCATTACTCGCTGTCGAGGTGCAGGGGGCTGATGACGCGGCCGTCTTTCTCCGGCTTGCCAAGGGAGGTGTCGATGAAATACACCCGCTCATCCGCCAGTTGGCCCTTGTCGACCAGATAATCCTTGATGCTTCCGGCCCGCGCCTGACCGAGCTGACGCAACAGCAGCGCGCTCGAACTCCAGGAATTGAGCACCGCCTCGCGCAGCTTGTTCTGACGCTCTTCCTTGCCCAGGTTCACCCACTCGGCAGGCGGTTGCTGTTTCAGGCGGGTGCGATAAATGCCGTCAAGCATCGGCGCCTTTTCATCCGCAGGCACCGTCAGATCACTCGGCTGCGCAGGCACCTTGTCGCCGCGACGCTGAAGAATCTTGTAGTACGTGCTCTGGTATTCGCGCTCCAGTCGTTGCTGCGCGATCAGCGGCCCGTCGCTCGCCTCAGCGCTGGTGCCTTCAATCTCAAGACGCAACGCTGGACGCGCTTTCAATCCTGCCGCCAGCTTGTCCAGCGAAGCCATCGCCTCAGGGCTCAATTCATCAGCCCCTGGCGCGAAGGCCACCGTACCCAAATCCTCGGATCCGCCACCGCCGCTGATCAATCCGCCGATGAATTTGAAAGGCGCCGCTGCAGCCTTCACCACCAGATTGCGCAGGGTCTGCCAGACGATCGGCATGACGCTGAACTGCGGATTGTTGAGGTCACCCGTTACCGGCAGCTCGATGGAAATCTTGCCGTCGGTGTCCTTGAGCAGGGCAATCGCCAGTTTCAGCGGAAGGTTCACCGCGTCCGGGCTGTCGACCTTTTCACCCAATTGCAGCTGCTCGACCACCACCTTGTTCTCAGCCTTCAGCTGGCCTTTGGTGATCAGGTAATGCAGATCCAGATTCAAACGACCCTTGCGAATGCGATAACCGGCGAACTTGCCGGAGTAGGGCGTCAACGTGGTCAGTTCCACGCGCTTGAAGCTGGTCGCGATGTCCAGACTCGCCATCGGGTTGAACGGGTTCAGCGCACCCTTGATGGTCACCGGCGCGTAACGGTCAACCTTGCCGTTGATATTCACCGTCGCAGGTTTGTCCTGGCGGTTATCCAGCGTGCCGATCTTGCCGTTGAGCTGCTGAACGGCCGTGGCGAAGTTCGGCGTCAGGCTGAAGTCGGCGAAGTTGGCCGAGCCGTTGGTGATGTTGACCTCGCCAATGCGAATGCCCATCGGCTTTTCGCTGCTGGCGGCGGCCTTGGCTTTCGGCGCGGCAGGCGCCTGGCCGGCAGGCTGCGGAATCAGCAGATCGTCGATATTGGTCGAGCGATCGTCGGCAATCATGAACCGCGCATACGGCTGATCGACATTGATCGCAGCGATGGTCAGGCTATCGCCCAGCTGGAAATTCAGGCCCTCGACATTCAGTCGCTGCCACTTCACGAAGTCCCGCGACTTGAGCGTGTCGAGGGTGTGCAACTGATCCACCTGCGCCTTGCCGGTAATCCCCAGCGCCAACGGCTCGGTGCTTTTCAGGTCCACCGCCAGATCGCTGTTGAGCATGCCGCTGCGCACTTCCAGACGAATGAACGGCGTGACGTAGGACTGCGCGACACGCAAGTCGATATCGCGGGTGGTGACATTGAGGTTGGCGCGAACCGGCGCCAGATTCACTTCGCCCTCGGCGGTCAGCTTGCCTTGCTTGCCCACGCCGGTGTCGAGCTTGAGCTTGAAGGGCGACTTGTTGAGGCTGTCGAAGCCGGTCAGGTCCAGGTTCAGCGGGCCGACATCAATCGCCACAGGCTCTTTTGGCACCTTGTCGGCGAGATGAATCCGGTAATCGCGCAACTGCGTATCGCGCAGCAACACCTGCCACGGTTTGCTCGGCGCCGCCGGTTTTGCGCTGGCGGTGGTTTCGGTACTGGTAGCAGTGGCGGGCTGCTGTTTTTCAGCCTCAACCTTTTTCGCCTGGGATTTAGAAGGCTGACTGGCGAACAACTTCTGCCAGTCCAGCTCACCGTCCGACTCCCTTGTCGCCCAGGTTTCCAAGCCTTCACTGCGAATCTTGCCGACCGTGACCAACTGCTTGGCCAGATCGATCGACGTGTCGCTCACGCTGAGTTTTTTCAGGCGAGCCAGCGGTCTGCCGTCCGGGGCGTCGATGGCGAAGGGCGCGACACTCAGGGACGTTTTGTCCAGCAACAGCTCGGTTTCCTTGGCCAGACTGAGTTTGTAATGGGTATCGAAATTCAGCACGCCGTCTTTGAGCACCAGCGGCAGCGCGTCGCGCACGTAGGGCCACCAGACTTCCATCTTGCCGTCGGTGATTTTAAGCGTGCCTTCGGACGAGATGGGCACAAGGCTGATGCGCCCGACCCAGTCGATCTGACCGCCGTTAGGTCCGGCGGCAACCAGGGTCATGTCGGCGTTGTCTTCCGGCAGCGTGCTGAGGTTTTTCAGCTCGAAATTCAGCGCGTCGTAGAGAAACTCGATGGGCTCGCTGGGGCGCATGTCCTGGAAATGCACGTACCCGTCGGCCAGCTTGATCTCGCCGATGCGCAGCGGAAACGGTTTGCTTGGGGGCTCGTCGGGTTTTGCAGGTTCGCCGGCGGGCAGCTTGAACAGGCCGGCCAGGTTGAGCGTGCCGTCTTTGGCGAACAGCAGCTCGGTCTTGGGTTTATCGAGTTCGACCGCCTTGAGGTGCAGGGCCTTTGTCCACAGGCTGTCGATTTGCAGATTGGCGTAAAGCCGTGCGAAACCGACTTGCTCCTTGCCCGGCGCCCCGATGTTCAGGCCCCAGAGGGTGACTTCAAGGCTGTAGGGATTGAGTTCCAGACGATCAAGCCTGGCCGGCACGGTGGCGTAATTCGCCAACTGTTGATTGATGATTCGCAATGCAACGCCCGGCAGGATCAGAAACCCCAGCACGCTGTAAATGGCGAAGACGGCCAGCAGGGCGCCGATGGCGCGTTTCAATCCTTTGGGCATGTAAGTCGCCGACTCTCTCGATAGGAGGTCCTTGGAGTATGGCACGCCAATCTGGTTCCGAATCCAGTCGCTTCAATCCTTGTGGGAAATTTCCTTAGGCCAGATCACGCATCACAGCTGCAAGATCAATGTCTTGAGCGGGGGCTGTTGATCCTGTGACGGAAAGTCGGCGCCCGGGGTCAGCACCTGGCAGTCGCGCACCGGCCGGCCGATCTTGCTGGCGCAACGCAGCACTTGCTCGCGCCAATCGTCCAGACTGACCTTCGCCAGATTGTTGCAGCAGATCAGCACACCGTCTTCGGCGGTGGTCAGCAGCGCGGGTTTGAGCAGGCTTTGATAATCGCGCAGCAGATCGACTGTGCCGAACGCGCTCTTGGCCCAGGCCGGCGGGTCCAGCAGCACCAGATCATATTGGCGTTGCTCAAGGCGCACGTAACTTGGCAGCTTGTGGCCACGACGGGAAGCGATGGGCAGCCCGGCCAGTTGGCGAATGGCCGGGAAGTAATCCGACTGGACGAACTCCATGGTCGGCAGCTGCGGATTGAGCAGGCCGTTCTCGCGACCGACGGCCAGATTGCCCTCGGCGAAATCCAGGTTGCACACCTCGCGCGCGCCACCCGCCGCCGCGCTCAGGCCGACGCCGCAGGTGTAGGCGAACAGGTTGAGCACGCTCTTGCCGGTGGCATGTTGCTTGACCCAGCCGCGTGTGTTGCGCAGGTCGAGAAACAGCAGCGGATCCTGCCCGGCATGACGACCGCGCACCCGGTAATTGAGGCCCCACTCATGACCCACCAGATCGGCCAGCGCAGCGTCGTCGGCTTTGTAGATCGGGTCTGTCCGGTCGACCCGCGAGTTGCCTTGGGAGCGGTCGTTGTAAACCAGCATCAGTTCCAGGCCCAGCCGCGCATTGACGGCGGCATGCAGCGACAGCAGGGAATCGAGATCCAGGCTGTTGTGGAAGCTCTGCACCAGCAATTGCGGGCCGTAACGGTCGACGGTCAGCCCGCTCGCGCCCTCCTGGCTGCCGTGGAACAGGCGATAACAGTCGGTGCCTTGGGCGTGCAGTTCCGCCAGCAGGGACTGACGATTATCGAGGGCGACGCTGAGCGCCTGATTCAACGAAGACATGCTCGGCCTTGGGGCAGGAATGAGGGCGTGGGAGTTTATCAGCAAGGCCAATGCCGGTGTTGCCGCCTGTTCGCCAGCAAGCTTCTACGGACTTTCGCACTGCCCTCGCCGCAAACCATTGTAGGAGTGAGCTTGCTCGCGATAGCGGCGTGTCAGACCACATCCTCTTCGCAGACCTATCGCCATCGCGAGCAAGCTCACTCCTACAGAAACTGAGGTGAGTCAGCCGACGTTGGGGTGTCAGATCTGACGCCATTGCGGGCAAGCGCGCTCCTACAAGGGGTGTCATCGCCCGGTTCCTGAACCGTTCCTGAAGACTTCAGCAAAACCCGCACACCCTTCGTGCTGGCGATTTACTCTCATAAAACCCGGGCGTATGCTTCGCCCGTTTTCAACCAATGCGGAGACCCACAGTGGGTACTTGTTCGAGTGACAGACGTCAGCCGGTGATAACGACCGGCCAATCCTCGGCACGATAACGCGCAGTCTTTTCACTGCCGCTATCTCGCCGACAACGTGAGAAGCGGCAGTGCCCGCGGACTCTGATCAGAGCCCGCTCCCCTGTCCTTTCCCTGACGCCCAATCCTGCGTGATGACCGACGTGTCTGTCGTTCGTCTGCGCATCGGACGCGCGTGGCATTTGCTGCGCGGGCCAGCCTGCGGTGCCTGCTCATGAACGAGCGCGGCGCCTGAGGTCGGCCGTACCCGCTCAAGGTTCCTGTGCTTTCAGCTCCAGCAGCCTTCAGTCCAGGGGACATAACCATGAAGTACACCCTCCTGAAAGAATTCCTCGCAGACTTCGTCCGCACCCGCAAACTCGGCCGGCACTTCCGTCGGCTGGCGACGCTCGACAGCGTGGCCGAGGCCACCGTCAGCCGCGAAGTGCCGCCCACCCTCGCGCAAACCCTGACTCGGGGCGCCAGCAGCGATGTGCCTGAGTTGCTCGCACGCCTGAGCAGCCACGCCGACGGCCTCACCGACACCGAAGCGCAAGGCCTGCGCGAGCAACACGGCCTCAACGAAGTCGAGCACGAACAGCCGCTGCCATGGTGGGTGCACCTGTGGCACTGCTACAAAAACCCGTTCAACCTGCTGCTGACCCTGCTGGCGTTCATCTCGTGGCTGACCGAAGACATGAAAGCCGCCACGGTGATTTTTTCCATGGTCGTGCTCTCCACGCTGCTGCGCTTCTGGCAGGAGGCACGCTCCAATCAGGCCGCCGACGCCCTCAAGGCAATGGTCAGCAACACCGCGACCGTCATGCGTCGCGCCGACAGCACCCTCGACGCTGACGATAACGCCCGGCAAAAACGCATCGAGCTACCGATCAAGCAACTGGTGCCGGGCGACCTCATCGTGCTGTCTGCTGGCGACATGATCCCTGCGGACTGCCGCGTGCTCAGCGCCAAGGACCTGTTCGTCAGCCAGGCCGCGATGACTGGCGAATCCATGCCGGTGGAGAAATTCGCCCGGCGTCAGGACGTTGATACGGGCAACCCGCTGGACCTGGAAAACATTCTGTTCATGGGCACCAACGTGGTGTCCGGCGCTGCGACGGGCGTCATTCTGGCCACCGGCAACCACACCTATTTCGGCGCACTGGCGCAGCGGGTCAGCGCCACCGACCGCGCGCCGACCTCGTTTCAGGCCGGAGTCAATAAAGTCAGCTGGCTGCTGATCCGCTTCATGTTCGTGATGGCGCCGCTGGTGCTGTTCATCAACGGCTTCACCAAGGGCGACTGGATGGAAGCGCTGCTGTTCGCGCTGTCCATCGCTGTCGGCCTGACCCCGGAAATGCTGCCGATGATCGTTACGTCGACGCTGGCCAAGGGCGCGGTGTTTCTGTCGCGCAAGAAAGTCATCGTCAAACGTCTCGACGCCATCCAGAACTTCGGCGCCATGGACGTGCTGTGCACCGACAAGACCGGCACGCTGACCCAGGACAAGATTTTTCTCGCACGCCATGTCGACGTCTGGGGCGACGAGTCCGACGACGTTCTGGAAATGGCCTACCTCAACAGCTACTACCAGACCGGCCTGAAAAACCTGCTGGACGTTGCGGTACTGGAGCACGTCGAGATTCACCGTGATCTGCAAGTCGGCACCGCGTTCAGCAAGGTCGATGAGGTGCCGTTCGACTTCAATCGCCGGCGCATGTCGGTGGTGGTGCAACAGCAGCGCGAGCCGCATCTGCTGATCTGCAAAGGCGCGCTGGAAGAAGTGCTGAGTGTGTGCAACCGCGTGCGCCACGGCGATGCCGAAGAAGCGCTGACGCCTGAATTGCTCGAGCGCATTCTGAGCGTCACCGCTGCGTTTAACGAAGAGGGTCTGCGCGTGGTGGCTGTGGCCGCGCGTCCTATGGAGGCAGGCCGCGACACCTACGGCCTGGCTGACGAAAACGACCTGACCCTGATCGGTTATGTGGCGTTTCTCGATCCACCGAAGGAAAGCACGGCGCCGGCCCTCAAAGCGCTGGCCGAGCATGGCGTGGCGGTGAAAGTGCTGACTGGCGACAACGAGCGCGTTACCGCGAAGATCTGCCGCGAAGTCGGGCTGGAGCGCCAAGGCCTGCTGCTGGGCGGTGATATCGAACGCATGAGCGATGCCGAACTGGCCGTCGCGGTCGAGACCACCAACGTGTTTGCCAAACTGACGCCTTCCCACAAGGAGCGCATCGTGCGGCTGCTCAAGGCCAACGGCCACGTGGTGGGTTTCATGGGCGACGGCATCAACGACGCGCCTGCGCTGCGCACGGCCGACATCGGTATTTCCGTGGACACCGCGGTGGACATCGCCAAGGAAGCGGCCGACATCATTCTGCTGGAGAAGAGCCTGATGGTGCTGGAGGAGGGCGTGCTGGAAGGGCGCCGGACCTTCGCCAACATGCTCAAGTACATCAAGATGACGGCCAGTTCCAACTTCGGCAACGTGTTCTCGGTGCTGGTGGCCAGTGCGTTCATCCCGTTTCTGCCGATGCTGCCGATGCACCTGCTGGTGCAGAACCTGCTGTACGACATTTCCCAGATCGCCATCCCGTTCGATAACGTCGATGAGGAACTGCTGAAAAAACCCCAGCGCTGGCAGCCCGCGGATGTAGGACGCTTCATGCTGTTTTTCGGGCCGATCAGCTCGATCTTCGACATCACCACGTTCGCGGTCATGTGGTACGTGTTCGGCGCCAACACCCCTGAGCATCAGACCCTGTTTCAGTCGGGCTGGTTTGTCGTGGGCCTGCTGACGCAGACACTGATCGTGCACATGATCCGCACACCGAAAATCCCGTTCCTGCAAAGTCGTGCGGCGATGCCTTTGATGGTGATGACCGGGGTGATCATGGCCGTGGGGATCTTCCTGCCAATGGGCCCGCTGGCGCACTACTTCAAATTGCAGGCGCTGCCACCGCTGTACTTCGCCATCCTGCCGGTGATCCTCATCGCGTACGTAGCGCTGACCCAGGCGGTGAAGGGGTTCTACGTGCGCAAGTTTGGCTGGCAGTGATCTGCATGTGACGCAGGTCCCACTGACTGACCGCGTGCTTTAGTGGGACCGCGTGCTTTTAGTGGGACTGGCTTTAGCCGGGAAGGCCCCATTCGCTGCACCGCAAAAGTCAGGGTGTTCGCACCGACCTCTTCCCGGCTGAAGCCGGTCCCACTGACTGACCGCGTGCTTTTAGTGGGACCGGCTTTAGCCGGGAAGGCGTCAGGCGTAACACCTCGAAATTGAGGGTGTTCACGCCGGCCTCTTCGCGGGCAAGCGCGCTCCTACAAGAGCCTTTGCTTTTAGCGGGCCAACGCCAGCGCCACGCCTTGTCCGCCACCAATGCACAGCGTCGCCAGGCCTTTCTTCGCGTCGCGCTTGATCATTTCGTGCAGCAGGGTCACCAGCACGCGGCAGCCCGACGCGCCGATCGGGTGGCCGATGGCGATAGCGCCGCCGTTGACGTTGACCTTGTTCATGTCCCAGCCCAACTCTTTGCCAACCGACAATGACTGCGCGGCGAAGGCTTCGTTGGCTTCGATCAGATCCAGCGCCTCCAGCGACCAACCCGCCTTGTCCAGGCAGCGACGGGTCGCGCTCACCGGGCCGATACCCATGATCGCCGGGTCAACGCCAGCATTCGCATAAGCGGTAATCCGCGCCAGCACCGGCAAGCCCAGTTCTTCTGCTTTGCGGGCACTCATCAGAATGACCGCTGCCGCACCGTCGTTCAGCGACGACGCATTGCCTGCCGTGACCGAGCCGTCCTTTTTGAAGGCTGGCTTGAGCTTGCCCAGGGATTCAGCGGTAGTGCCCGCGCGTGGCTGCTCGTCGGTGGCGAAGGACAGCGGATCGCCTTTGCGCTGAGGAATCAGGATCGGGGTAATTTCATCCACGAAGCGCCCGGCCTCGATGGCAGCGGCGGCTTTCTGTTGCGACGAAGCGGCAAACGCATCCTGCGCTTCACGGCTGATGTCGTATTTATCGGCCAGGTTCTCGGCCGTGATGCCCATGTGGTAATCGTTGAACGCATCCCAGAGGCCGTCGCTGATCATCGTGTCGACCATCGTCGCGTGGCCCATGCGCAGACCGGTTCGCGCGCCCGGCATCACATAGTTGGACAGGCTCATGTTTTCCTGGCCGCCGGCGATGATCACTTCCGCGTCGCCACAGCGAATTGCCTGCGTCCCCAGATGCAGCGCCTTGAGGCCCGAGCCGCACACCTTGTTCAGCGTCATGGCCGGCACTGTGAACGGCAAGCCCGCCTTGATCGCAGCCTGACGTGCAGGATTCTGCCCGGCACCCGCCGTCAACACCTGGCCCATGATCACCTCATCCACCTGCGCACCGTCCAGACCGGTCTGCGCCAGCAGTTGGCGGATGACGGCGGCGCCGAGATCCACCGCAGGAATATTCGCCAGCGAACCCTGGAAACTGCCTACCGCGGTGCGGGTAGCAGCAACGATTACGACGTCTTGCATGATGCGAATCCTCAGTGGTGTGCGACGCGGCGCCGGCCCGGGCTTGAAAAGGTGAATAAAACAGCAAGGGCAGCCGGATCAAGGGAGATCATGGTTGCATGAATGACGATGATAATTTAAGCCCTTTGTCGCCTGGTGATGTGGTGACTGCTCAAATGGAGCCCGGGCTTTTTCCTTCGGAAATGTATGACAGAAAGTGTCTCTGATTCCCACTCAGGTTCCGGACCGGGCTGATGTCCGGCACCTGTGAACGCAGTGACAATCGCCGGCCATTCCAGCGGTGATGCTTCAGGAGCCCCCTTTTGTCCAACGATAACCATGGCACTCAAAGCGGCGACAACAGCCTGAACGTCGGCGTCGGCGACTTTCGTGGCGCCAACGTGAACATCAGTCACAACGAGCGCCCGACATTTACACCCGAGCAATTGCGCATTGAGCGCCATCCGGCGTTAGGCGGGCTCAGCGTCGACAGCAAGAACGTTTCCGTCTTCGGTTACATCACCGGGGCGGGCACCATGATCGGGCTCTACTTCACCCTGTACCGGCCGCCCTTTGGCGAGCAGAGCTCGTGGTCAACGTTCTTCATGTTTTTATTCATCGTCGCGGTCACGGCCGTCGTAATGTCAGCCGTGCTTCGTCGACGCAAATTCGAGCATTTCTTCGGCTCCCGGCACTATCTTGAAATCAGCCAGGCAGGGCGTCTGAGGGTGAATCGTCTCACCGCGCAATGCCCATGGTGCGGGTCTTTGATGCACCTTCGCCGCGTCGGCCCCACGGAAGGGCCGCGTGACGATAAGTTCATCTGCGTGCGCAATCCGGCGCAGCACACCGTGCAACTCGACCCGACGGTGCTGCCCGACATAGAAGACTGAGGAACCCAGACGCACGAAACCCGCTGCCTCTCGCGAGACAGCGGGTTTCGAGGGTGTTACAGGACGGCAGATCAGCCGCGGTGACGACCGCGGAAGTAGTTGATCAGGCCCTGGGTCGAAGCGTCTTCAGCGACCGTTTCGTCGGTGCCGACAAGGCGGCCGTAAACGCCTTTGCCCAGCTCCTTGCCCAGTTCAACACCCCACTGGTCGAAGGCGTTAGTGCCCCAGACCACGCTTTGCACGAACACTTTGTGCTCGTACATGGCGACCAGTGCGCCCAGGCGGCGAGGGCTGATGCGCTCGACGACAATGGTGTTGCTCGGACGGTTGCCCGGAATGACCTTGTGCGGCGCGACACGCTGCACTTCTTCTTCCGGTACGCCCTTGGCGCGCAGTTCGGCTTCGGCTTCGGGGCGGGTTTTACCCTGCATCAATGCCTGGCTCTGGGACAGGCAGTTGGCGTACAGCCACTGGTGATGGTCGGACACCGGGTTGAAGCTGACGATCGGCACGATGAAATCGGCCGGGATCATTTGTGTGCCCTGGTGCAGCAGCTGGTGGTAAGCATGCTGACCGTTCGCGCCGACGCCACCCCAGATGACCGGGCCCGTGTCGGTTTTGACCGGCACGCCGTCCTGGCGAACGCTCTTGCCGTTGGATTCCATGTCCAGCTGTTGCAGGTGCTTGGTGATGTTGCGCAGGTAATGGTCGTACGGCAGGATCGCGTGACTTTGCGCGTCCCAGAAATTGCCATACCAGATACCCAGCAAGCCCAGCAGCACCGGCATGTTCTCTTCGAACTCGGCGTTCTGGAAGTGCTGGTCCATGGTGTAGGCGCCGGACAACAGCTCCTTGAAGTTGGACATGCCAATGGCAAGCGCAATCGGCAGACCGATGGCCGACCACAGCGAGTAACGGCCGCCGACCCAGTCCCACATCGGGAAGATGTTTTCTTCACGAATGCCGAACGCAACCGCCGCGGCGTTGTTGCTCGACACCGCGATGAAGTGGCGATACAGCTCTGCTTCGGACCCGCCCTGAGCGAGGTACCAGGCGCGGGCAGCGGTGGCGTTCTTCAGGGTTTCCAGGGTAGTGAAGGTCTTGGACGAAACGATGAACAGCGTGGTCTCGGCGCGCAGCTTCTGAGTCAGCTCGTGCAGCTCGGTGCCGTCGATGTTTGCCAGGTAATGGCAGCGAACGCCTTTCTGTGCGTAGGACAACAGCGCTTCGGACACCAGCTCCGGGCCCAGGAACGAGCCGCCGATGCCGATATTGACCACGTCAGTGATCGGCTTTTCGGTGTAGCCACGCCACAGACCGTCGTGGATGCGCCCGACCAGATCAGTGATCTGGTTCAGCACCTTGTGCACTTCCGGCATCACGTTGACGCCGTTGACCAGCAGCTTGTCGCCCACCGGACGACGCAGCGCGGTGTGCAGCGCAGGGCGACCTTCAGAAGCATTGACCAGTTCGCCGTCGTACTGCGCCTTGATGGCTTCTTTCAGGCCGACTTCATTGGCCAGATTGACCAGCAACTGGCGGGTCTCGGCAGTGATCAGGTTCTTCGAATAGTCGAGAAACAGACCGGCACTGCTGAGCGTGAATTCGTCGAAACGCTTCGGGTCTGCGTTGAACGCGTCGCGCATGCTGAAATCCTGCATCGCTTCGCGGTGATCTTTGAGCGCCTGCCAGGCGGGCAGGGTAGTGACGTCATGAGGAGTGCGGTAGTACGCCATCGCTGCGGGTTTCCTTGTACTTGAACTGCCTTTTGGACACTGAAAAGCAGGATTGGGACATGAATTCGTGGGTGCATCAGAGACTAGTCCCCGGCAACGCCGATGTCTGCGCCTTGCTTTAACCTTGCTCGGTACTTTTTCTCACAGAGTAGAGTTGCTGGTCTGACACGAACTGTATGGGTATGGCATTGCGGGTCTGGCTAAGTTCATCGCCAGCGCCCTGCGAAGGCCAGGCCTGCGCTGCACCACCGGTTTTGCGCAGTGAGCATAGGCGCAGATGGTGATCCGATCACGTGACTTTTGCTTTACACATGACCGGGCGCATCCTTCAGCAGGGTGTACTGGTTATTCCTTGACCAGATGCAGGTTGTCGATCAGGCGCGTCTTGCCCATGAACGCCGCGCCCAGCACAACCAGATCATGATCATCCGGGGTCGCAGGGCGCAGGCTGACTGCATTGCGAATCTCCAGGTAATCAGGACGAAAGCCCGCTGCTTCGAGGGCTTTGACGCCATCGCTGACCAACTGCTGGTGATCCTGCTGGCCATTCTGCAAGGCCGTGCCGATCTGTTTGATCACGCGGTACAACGCAGGCGCTGCAGTGCGCTGTTCGTCAGTCAGGTAGCCATTGCGCGACGACAGCGCCAGGCCGTCGGCGGCACGCACCGTGGGTTCGCCGATGATCTGAATGGGCATGTTCAGGTCACGCACCAGCGCGTTGACGACGGCCAGTTGCTGGAAATCCTTCTGACCGAAAATCGCGATGTCCGGCTGCACCATGTTGAACAGCTTGCTGACCACCGTCGAGACGCCGTCGAAGTGACCAGGACGGCTGCCGCCACACAGACCTTCAGACACCACCGGCACGCGCACGATGGTCTGATCGGCCATGCCATGGGGATACATTTCCTCCACCGTTGGCGTGAACAACAAGTGGCACCCGGCCTGAAGCAATTGCTCCTGATCGGCGGCGAGTGTGCGGGGGTACGATGCCAGGTCTTCGTTGGGGCCAAACTGAAGCGGGTTGACGAAGATGCTGGCGATCACGAAATCAGCGCGTTGAACGGCTTTGGTGATCAGGGCGATATGGCCGCTGTGCAGATTGCCCATGGTGGGCACCAGGGCGATGCGTTTGCCTTCGCTGCGTGCGCGGGCGACGACGGCGCGCAACTCGCGAACGGTTTTGACTGTGTTCATGCCGAGAATCCGTGTTCTGGGGCGGGGAAGCTGACGTCCTTGACCGCGCTGACATAAGCGGCGATCGCCGACTGGATGTCCGGCTGACCGGCCATGAAATTCTTCACGAACTTGGGCACACGTCCGGTGATCGACAGGCCGAGCATGTCGTGAAGCACCAGCACCTGACCGTCTGTGGCGCTGCCGGCGCCGATTCCGATCACCGGAATTTTTACGGCATGGGTGATTTCCTGGGCCAGCTCGCTCGGCACGCATTCCAGCAGAATCATCGCAGCGCCGGCCTGTTCCAGGGTAATCGCGTCGGCCCGCATCTGCCGCGCCTGTGACTCCTGACGCCCCTGCACTTTATAGCCGCCCAGCACGTTGACCGCCTGGGGCGTCAGGCCCATGTGGGCGCACACCGGAACGCCGCGCTCGGCCAGCAGCCGGATCGAGTCGGCTAGCCACGCCGCACCCTCGATCTTGACCATGTGTGCGCCCGTTTGCATCAGCGTGGCGCTGTTGGCGAAGGTCTGCTCGGGAGTGGCGTAGGACATGAACGGCAGATCTACCAGAATCAGCGCGCCCTGGTTGCCGCGTTTGACGCCGGCCACGTGGTACGCCATTTCAGCGGTGGTGACGGGCAGCGTGCTGTCGTGGCCCTGAAGGACCATGCCCAGCGAGTCGCCGACCAGCAGCACTTCCACGCCGGCCTGGCTGGCGGTGTGGGCAAAAGTCGCGTCGTAGCAGGTCAGCATGGTGATTTTTTCACCTTTCTGCTTCAGAGCCAGCAGGGACGTAACGGTGATATCGGGCATGAAAAGTCCTCATTCAGGCGCTGTGAATACTGCGGCGAGCAACGCGTGATTCATCTTGGGAGGCAGGCACATCGTCGTTTCGCGATGTTTGCAACGGCCTGATCCGCGCCTTTCGGCCGGTCGTCCGGCTTTGGGACGCTTATCTTCGTGAGGAGGGGGCGGGAAGTCAATTCCGGGTGTTGCAGGTTTCAACGTGCCCGCAGAGCGGCCTCAGCTCGGCAATCGCTCCAGGCCTTCGAACGGGCACTGGGCAAGCAAATCATTCAGCTCGCGGCCATCACCAAGGGTGAGCCCCGGCGCCAGTTCGGCCAGTGGATACAGCACAAACGCGCGCACCTGCATCTGGTAATGCGGCACCTTCAGTCGCGGCTCATCAATGACGCGATCGCCGAACAGCAAGATGTCGAGGTCCAGCGTGCGCGGTCCCCAGCGTTCGAGGCGCTTGCGGCCCTGATCGTTTTCGATGCCTTGCAAGGCGTCGAGCAGCGCGAGCGGGGGGAGTGAGGTGTCGATCGCCGCGACCGCATTGGTGTAACGCGGCTGACCCGGCAACAGCGAGTCGCTGACATAAAAAGAGGAAACGCCGGACAGGCTGCTTTGCGGTAACAGGCCCATGGCCTTGATCGCTTCGCGCAACTGTTCGGCGGGGTCGGCCAAGTTGCTACCCAGGCCGACGTAAACGCGCTCGATCATCGGGTGTTATTCCGCCCCGTCGACGCCGGCGCGTTTGCGCTTGCCGCTGTTGCTTCGACGACGTTTGCGCGGGCCCTGGCCGGTCGCGTCGGGCTTGCTGCCCAGGTCACGAATCATGTCGCGGCGTCCGGAATCATTGGCGTCCTGGTAGTCCGTCCACCATTCACCCAGGCCGTCGGTTTCTTCGCCAGCCGACTCACGCAGCAACAGGAAGTCGTAGCCGGCACGGAAGCGCGGGTTTTCCAGCAGGAGGTCGGCGCGTTTGCCCGAGCGGCGTGGCAGACGTTCCTGCATGTCCCAGATCTCGCGGATCGGCATGGTGAAACGTTTCGGAATCGCGATCCGCTGGCACTGTTCGGTGATCAGCTCGTGAGCCGCTTCCTGCATGGCCGGTATCGGCGGCATGCCGCGCTCTTGCAGACGCAGCACGCGGGCGGGCAGGGCAGGCCACAGCAGCGCTGCAAACAGGAATGCCGGCGTCACCGGTTTGTTCTGCTTGATGCGCAGATCGGTGTTGGCCAGCGCGTCGCTGATCAGGGTGTGGGTGTAAGTCGGGTTGTGTTCCAGCGCTTTGGAGCTGGCCGGGAACAGTGGCTCGAACAGTTCGAGATCGACGAGCATCTCGAACGTCGCCTCGGCGTAGCCCGAGAGGAACAGCTTCAGCACTTCTTCAAACAGACGCGCCGAAGGGATGTCGCGCAGCATGGGCGCCAGCGGGCGAATCGGCGTGGCGCTGTGCTTCTCGATGCCGAAATCCAGCTTGGCGGCGAAACGCACGGCCCGCAGCATGCGCACCGGGTCTTCCTTGTAACGCTGCTGCGGATCACCGATCAGACGAATCAGGCGATTGCGGATGTCGTGCACGCCATTGGCGTAATCGAGGACGCGTTCGGTGACCGGGTCGTAATAAAGGGCGTTGATCGTGAAGTCCCGACGCTGGGCGTCGTCTTCGAGGGTGCCGTAGACGTTGTCACGCAGAATGCGCCCGCTCTCGTTGCGCGAAGACTGGTTGCTGTCTTCATCTTCGTCGTCGATCGGGTGATTGGCGCGGAAGGTCGCGACTTCGATGATTTCACGGCCGAAATGGATGTGAACCAGCTTGAAGCGGCGGCCGATGATACGGGCGTTGCGAAACTCGGCGCGGATCTGCTCGGGCGTGGCACTGGTGGCGACGTCGAAATCCTTGGGCGTGATGCCGAGCATCATGTCGCGGACACAGCCGCCAACCAGATAGGCCTGGTAGCCGGCGGTCTGCAGGCGCTCGACGATGTTCACCGCGTAGCGGCTGAATTGATTGCGTTGCAACGAGTGCTGGCTGCTGCTGAGCACTTCAGGCGTTGTGCGCACATGTTGCTGCGGCTTGCGCAGTGGGGAACGGAATGACTGGAACAGCTTCTTCAGCATGGGAGGCACTGTTTGAAGGAATATTCGGCCAATTTCGAAGAGTGACCGCACGATGGGCGGGGATTCTAGCATTTAGTCGAGGGATGGTGTAGGAGGCAGCGCGATAGGTGCGTGCGGGGCTGGCTGCACAGCGGGTGCGGAGTATCGAGCGGGGAAGGGGTTTACTGCAGATGCTACTGGGGGAGCCGAAGCTCCCCCAAAGTGCGTGCTCTTATTTTTATTGTCTGATGGGCTTTTTATTGTTGTTGACCGCCCAATTCACGGCTTTCGCCTGTGAAACCTCCCAATCGGGAGTCAAGAGCAAACGGATTGCTTTGGTCGCTGTGCGGCAGTGATCTATCGATCCAACCAGTTCAGGCTCTACCTAAGGGTAGTTTTTGTTGTTCTCGGCCTGGTTGCGGGACAAGTCCCAAATGCAACGCCTCTCCAAAAGAATCAGTTAGCTGCGCCTCCGCCGTGTTGTTCTTGTTATGCGTGAGTCGTTTCGTCTTGTTTTTATTATGTTGGTTTTGCGGGTGACTGATTTTTGTTGTTCTTGTACGGATACATATAGCAGTACCTGTGCCAACTTTCGAAAAACGCGCTACACGCCTCTGAATTCAAGGGTGTGGCAAATTGACGCTATTTTGCGCGGGCGAAAAAAAACCGGGGGTTCGTTACCGTACGCCCCGGTTTTGTTACGTCAGCTTTTATGAGGTAACAGTTTTTTCACATTCCCCGTAACCCGCGTGCCAGAGCCTGCGCAGGGAAGCGCTTACGTTTCGCTGGCCACTCCGGTCTTGCGTCGCGGAATGCCCAGGCGTTGGCGACGCTCCCACAGGCACTTGCGGCTGACCCCCAGCTTGCGAGCCAGCTCGGTTTCAGTCATGTGGTCCTGATGCTCCAGGACGAAGTGCTGGAAATAGTCCTCCAGCGACAAGTCCTCGGTAGGCTCTCCAGCTGTGGAGCTCGACGAGCCTGACGCCTGGGGCGCAAGGCCGATGAATTCGTTGACGTCGAGATCGCTGAGTTCGATATCAATGCCCAGCAGCTCTGCAGAAATGTCCGGGCTCTCGCACAGGATCACCGCGCGCTCGACCGCATTCTCCAGTTCCCGCACATTACCCGGCCACGAATAGTGCCGAATCGCTTGCTCGGCATCCGGTGCAAAACGCAGGTCATTACGACCGGCCTTGAGGCTTTGCCGCGCCAGGAACGCATTGGCGATTTCATTGACGTCCGCGCCGCGCTCACGCAATGCGGGCAGTTTCAGCGCGATCACATGGAGGCGGTAGTACAAGTCTTCGCGGAACTGGCCGACTTTGGCCAGGCTCTTGAGGTCGCGGTGAGTCGCAGCAATCAAACGCACGTCGACTTTCTGCGACTGCACCGAGCCGACGCGGCGAATTTCGCCTTCCTGCAAGACGCGCAGAAGTCTCGCCTGAGCTTCCAACGGTAGCTCGCCGATCTCGTCGAGGAAGAGGGTACCGCCATCCGCCGCTTCGACCAGACCGGCACGCCCGGCGCTGGCGCCGGTGAACGCGCCTTTTTCGTGACCGAACAGCTCGGATTCTATGAGCGATTCCGGAATCGCTGCGCAGTTGACCGAAATCATCGGGGCCTTGGCGCGACGCGACAGGTTGTGCAGCGCGCGGGCAACCAGTTCCTTACCCGTACCGGACTCGCCTTGAATCAGCACGTTGGAGTCAGTCGGCGCGACTTTGCGAATCTTGTTGTACATGTCCTGCATCGGCGGGCACGAGCCGATAATGCCGATCTCGCCGTTGCTGTTGTCCGGACCGGCTTTGTCACCGGTCGAAGTCTTGCTGGTGGCGGCGCGTTCGGCCTGCATGCTTTGCAGTGTCTGGCGATCACGCAGGATGCGCGAGACGGCCTGAAGCATCTCGTCGTGGTCGAAGGGTTTGGCGATGTAATCCACCGCGCCCATTTTCATCGAGTCCACGGCCGAGCGCAGGCTGGCGTAACTGGTCATGATCAGCACGGGCTTGCCCTGGCCGAGCTTGATCAGCTCTGTGCCGGGCGCGCCGGGCAGACGCAAATCGCTGACGATCAGGTCAAACGACGGGATGCTGAAACGTTCCTGAGCTTCCTGCACGGATCCGGCTTCGCTGACCTGGTACTGATTACGTTCCAACAGTCGACGCAGGGCGGAGCGGATGATGGTTTCGTCTTCCACGATCAAAATGTGAGGCATTGATTCGGTTCTCTCGACGGTCTCAGTTCACGGCGGACGTCGCTTCGACATGTCGCGGTAAGGTCACCCGAATACGGGTTCCGCGTTGGTGCTCGGGGTCAGCCGGGCTGTCGATGGTGATTTGTCCATAATGCTCTTCAACGATGGAATAGACCAGCGCGAGCCCCAGTCCTGTTCCTTCGCCCGGATCCTTGGTGGTGAAGAAAGGTTCGAACAAGCGGTCCATGATGGCTTTCGGAATACCGCTGCCTTCGTCTTCGACGATCAGATCGACCGTGTGTTCGGAGGCCTCGCTTTTCACGCGCACCGCACTGCCCGCGGGCGATGCGTCCCGGGCGTTTGACAGCAGATTGATCAACACCTGTGCGAGCCGCTGTGGATCGCCGTCCACCCAGTGGTTAGGGTTGCACAGGTTATAGAACTGCACTTCGAAATTGCGCCGGTTCAGCGCCAGCAGACCAATGGCGTCCTGCGCCACCTCTGCCAGGCACACGGGTTCGTCGGCATGTTGATGCCCGCCGGCGTGAGCGAAGCTCATCAGTGACTGCACGATGCGGGAAACGCGCTTGGTCTGCTCGATGATCTGGCTGCTGATTTCCGTCAGCTCGCTGTCTTCTTCGCGCTCTTCGCGCAGGTTCTGCGCCAGGCAGGCAATGCCGGTGATCGGGTTGCCGATTTCGTGGGCAACACCGGCCGCCAGTCGGCCAATGCTCGCAAGTCGTTCGGAGTGCACCAGTTTGTCTTCGAGCATCTGGGTGTCGGTCAGGTCTTCAACCAGAATCACCAGCCCGCTGTTGCCCGGCGCGAGCGGCTCATCGATGGCGGCCTTGTGCAGGTTGAGCCAGCGAGTCTGCCCGTCCAGGCCCAGGCGCTGCTTGTGCAAGTGCTCGTCAGGGACATTGATGAAACCCAGCAGGAGCTGCTTCCAGGGATCGACGATGGTCTCGAGCCGTGACCCGACGACGCGCTGAGCGCCGATGCCGGTCAGCTCTTCCATGGCCTTGTTCCACATCAGGATCTCCTGATCCTTGGCCAGGGAGCACACCCCCATCGGCAGTTCTTGCAGGGTCTGGCGGTGATAACGGCGCAGGGCGTCGAGTTCGGCAGCCAGGCCGGTAAGGCGGGAGTGGTAATCCTCGAGGCGGCTTTCGATGAAGTGGATGTCTTCGGTGACGTAGTTCTCGCTGCCGGACTTGTACGGCAGGAAAGTTTCGACCATGTCCTGCGCTACGCTTGGCCCCATCAGCCCGGAAAGGTTGGCTTCGATGCGGTCGCGCAAACGCCGCAGCGCATAAGGGCGACGCTCGTCGAACGGCAGATAAAGATCCCGCAACGCCTGTTCGACTTCCTTCTGCGCAGCTTTCGCGCCCAGTGGTTTGGCCAGTTGGGTGGCAAACTCCTGGGGGGAGGCTGCGTGCAGTTCGCGACGCTGTGGACGGCGAACGTTGTCCACCGCGCAGGCCTCGGCCGCACTTGCCTCTTCGGGGCTGGGATTGCTGAACAGTGAAATCAGGGTGAACACCAGCACGTTGGCCGCCAAGGAAGCGATCGCCGCCATGTGCCAGCTGGTGTCATCCAGCACGTAAATCATGTTCAGCAGCGGGATGTAGAACCCCTGGAAGTCGCCGATCAGCGGCAGCAACATGCTGATGGTCCAGACTGCGATGCCCGCAATCAGCCCGGCCATGAAACCGCGGCGGTTGGCGGCCGGCCAGTACAGCACCGACAGCACACCTGGCAGGAACTGCAATGTCGCAACGAACGCGACGATGCCCAGATTCGCCAGGTTCTGCTTGGCGCCGAGCAATAGATAAAAGCCAAAGCCGGCCATGATGATTGCGACAATCAGGCCGCGCCGGGTCCACTTCAGCCAGCGATAGATATTGCCTTCGGCAGGCGGCTGGTAAAGCGGCAGCACCAGGTGGTTCAGCGCCATGCCGGACAGCGCCAGCGTGGTGACAATGATCAGCCCGCTCGCAGCGGAAAGCCCGCCGATGTAGCCGAGCAACGCCAGGGTCTTGCTGTGGGCAGCGATGCCGATGCCCAGGGTGAAATATTCAGGGCTGGTAGTGGCGCCGAGTTTCAAACCGGCCCACAGCACCAGTGGGACCGCCAGACTCATCAGCAGCAGAAACAGTGGCAGACCCCAACTGGCGCTGACCAGCGAGCGCGGATTGAGGTTTTCGGTGAAGGTCATGTGATACATGTGCGGCATCACGATCGCCGAGGCGAAGAACACCAGCAGCAGCGTGCGCCAAGGGCCTTCCTGCAATGGCGTATGCAACGCCGCCAGTGCGCTCTGGTTTTGCAGCAGCCACTGCTCAAGGCTCTGCGGCCCATCGAACACGCCGTACAGCGCGTAGAGACCGATGCCGCCGATGGCGACCAGCTTGATGACCGACTCGAAGGCGATGGCGAATACCAGACCTTCGTGCTTCTCCCGTGTGGCGATGTGGCGCGAGCCGAAGAAAATGGTGAACAGCGTGATCAGTGCGCAGAACGCAAAGGCCACGTAGTTGCGCACGGGTTCGCGGGTGAGGATGCCGATGGAGTCGGCCACGGCCTGGATCTGCAGTGCCAGCAACGGCAACACGCCAATCAGCATGAAGATGGTGGTCAGTGCGCCCGCCCAGGTGCTGCGAAAGCGGAACGCAAACAGGTCGGCCAGTGACGACAGCTGGTAGGTACGGGTGATCTTGAGAATGGGGTAGAGCAGGACGGGGGCGAGCAGAAAAGCGCCGGACACCCCCAGATAACTCGACAGAAAACCGTAGCCGTATTCGTAAGCCAGCCCCACCGTGCCGTAAAACGCCCACGCACTGGCGTAGACGCCAAGTGACAGCGTGTAGGTCAGGGGGTGACGGATGATCCAGCGCGGGATCAGGCCACGTTCGCTGATCCAGGCAACGCCGAACAGCACCGTCAGGTAGGCGGCGCTGACCAGAATCATCTGGGTCAGGCTAAAGCTCATCGGCATCTCGTTGGCTCTGCAGAATGAAGGTCACGACGATCAGGATCAGCCACAGCATGTACGGCCTGTACCAGGCACCCGTGGCGTCTATCCACCAGTCCATGATGGCCGGGGAAAACAGATAGATGCCCACCACCAGCAGCAGGACCAATCGATAAATGTACATTTGGCCTCCCAGTTGACTGATCAGAAGATGGCGGAGCGGCATGGTAACGGATGGCGATGGGGCTGCAAGCGACGTTTGCGCCAGCTTTGTCCTGCCTCCCTATGAATCGGCCGCGCCGGCTCAGTCTATTCGAGCTTCCTCGATAGCGGCCAGGCGGGGTATCGAATCGGCATCCCAGTGCGCAATGGCCCAGTCCAGCACCTCCCGGGGCGTAGCGTCGTCCAGTTCACCCGGCGTCGTTTGCCCCAGGGCACGCAAACCCCGGAGCAGCAACGGCGTGGCCTGATCGGGCGGCAGTGGCGGCGAGCGGTAGGATTTACCCAGTTTATGGCCGTCGGGTTGGGTGATCAGCGGCACATGAAGGTAGCGCGGTTGCGGCAGACCCAGCAGTTCTTGCAGGTACAGCTGTCGCGGCGTGGAGTCGAGCAGATCAGCTCCGCGGACGATGTCAGTCACGCCTTGCCAGCCGTCGTCGAGGACAACCGCCAGTTGGTAGGCGTAAAAGCCGTCCCGCCGACGAATGATGAAATCGCCCGCGTCGCGCCCCAGGTGTTGACGAAACTCGCCCTGCACGCGGTCTTCGAAGCGGTATTCCAGCTCAGGTACCCGAATCCGGATAGCCGCGTCCTCGGGTGAGTGCCCCGCATTCCGGCAAAAACCCGGGTAAATGCCGTTGTAGCCTTCCAGCTGCTTGCGCGAACAGGTGCACGCGTAAGCGAGCCCGTGGCTGAACCACCGATGGATGATCGCCTGGTAAGCCTCATGCCGGTCGCTTTGCCTCACCAGTTCGCCGTCCCACTCGAATCCGTAGGCTTCCAGCGTCTGGAGTATTCCCGCCTGGGCACCCGGAACCTCCCGGGGAGGGTCGAGATCCTCCATGCGCATCAACCATTTTCCGCCGACCGAGCGCGCGTCGAGGTACGAAGCCAGAGCTGCGACCAGAGAGCCGAAGTGCAGATAACCGCTGGGGGTTGGCGCAAAGCGCCCTATATAAGAAGGGTTTTTCATGGGCGCTGATGGTACTGGAAATAAAACGTACGAAATACCGGACGACGCGTCGTCCCGTGTGGGAAAGCGCAACGCACCGGTAGGTGACTTTCCGGCCCACGCCAGCGCGTGTTCAGTCGATCTCGGCAAGAAACAAAAAAGGACGCCGAGGCGTCCTTTTTACTGGATCAACAGGATCACTTACCGACCTGTTTTTCCTTGATTTCAGCGAGACTTTTGCAGTCAACGCACATGTCGGCCGTTGGGCGGGCCTCAAGGCGTTTGATACCGATCTCGACGCCGCACGATTCGCACCAGCCGTATTCCTTGTCCTGAATCAGCTGCAGCGTCTTGTCGATCTTCTTGATCAACTTGCGCTCACGATCACGGGCGCGCAGTTCCAGCGCGAATTCCTCTTCCTGGCTTGCACGGTCGGCAGGGTCAGGGAAGTTAGCCGCCTCGTCCTTCATGTGAACAACCGTGCGGTCAACTTCTACCATCAGTTCCTGTTTCCACTTGGACAGGATCTTGGTGAAGTGCTTGCGCATGGGGTCGCCCATGTATTCCTCGCCCTTCGTCGCGACGTAGGGTTCGAAACCACTGATTGCCGGGGTGCTCTTTTGCTTTTCTTCGGTGGGCATGAACGGACCGCCTCTCACTCTTCTAAGCCATTACACAGGTTAAGATCCATCGCCGACACCTGCCGGCCCTGCGGCTGCAAGCGGGCGAACTTACCAGATCGAATCGGAGCGCGCTACTCCCGGTTGTCGAGGATGGCCCGCAGCACGCACGTGGACTATGACCACAGCCTGAGCGCCCGGTTTTATCTATTTTGCGGTGCGCCGAGTTTAGCGCCTGCGGCGCAAGCCCCCGGTTTTCCGGACTGTCGGCTGCAAGTCACTGCAGCCCATGCCGATAAACGCTGTAGACCGCCCGGGTGGATGAGTAGAATCGGCGACTTGTCTCGCCACCCCTCACCAAAGGAAGGCCCATGCCCCAGCCCTACAGTGCGCGCAGCCGCGCCATAGAACCCTTTCATGTCATGGCGCTGCTGGCGCGGGCGAATGAACTGCAGGCGGCGGGGCATGACGTCATCCACTTGGAAATCGGCGAGCCGGATTTCACCACGGCCGAGCCGATCATCAAGGCCGGTCAGGCGGCGCTGGCCGCTGGCAAGACTCGTTACACGGCGGCCCGTGGTCTGCCGGAACTGCGCGAGGCGATCTCGGGCTTTTACGCTCAGCGTTACGGCGTGAACGTCGATCCGGGCAGAATTCTGATCACGCCGGGCGGTTCGGGTGCGTTGCTGCTGGCGGCGAGTCTGCTGGTCGACCCCGGCAAACACTGGCTGCTGGCCGATCCGGGATACCCGTGCAACCGGCATTTTCTGCGTCTGGTGGAGGGCGCCGCGCAGTTGGTGCCCGTGGGGCCGGACGTGCGTTATCAGCTGACGGCCGATCTGGTCGCCCAATACTGGAACGAGGACAGCGTCGGTGCGCTGGTGGCTTCTCCGGCCAATCCCACCGGGACCTTGCTGCACCGCGATGAGCTGGCCGCGCTTTCGGCGTCCTTGAAGGCCCGGGATGGCCACCTCGTGGTTGACGAGATCTATCACGGTCTGACCTATGGCGTTGACGCGAGCAGCGTGCTGGAAGTCGATAACGACGCGTTCGTGCTGAATAGTTTTTCCAAGTATTTCGGCATGACCGGTTGGCGACTCGGTTGGCTGGTTGCCCCTGAGGCGGCGATCGGTGATCTGGAAAAGCTGGCGCAGAATCTCTACATCAGCGCGCCGAGCATGGCGCAAAGCGCGGCACTTGCCTGTTTCGAGCCGCAGACCCTGGAGATCCTCGAACAACGTCGTGCCGAGTTTGCACGCCGTCGCGACTTCCTGCTTCCGGCGCTGCGCGAACTGGGTTTCAACATCGCCGTCGAGCCAGAGGGCGCCTTCTATCTATACGCAGACATCAGCGCGTTCGGCGGCGACGCGTTCGCGTTCTGCCATCACTTCCTGGAAACCGAGCATGTCGCGTTCACACCCGGGCTGGATTTCGGTCGTTACCGCGCCGGCCATCATGTGCGCTTTGCCTACACCCAGAGCCTGCCTCGGCTTCAGGAGGCGGTCGAGCGAATAGGCCGTGGTCTGCGGAGCTGGCAAGGCTGATGCGTTTCTCTCCTCCCCTTGAACAAGGCCGGCTGATTCAGCGCTACAAGCGCTTCCTCGCTGACATCGAGACCGCCAGCGGCGAGCTATTGACGATTCACTGCCCCAACACAGGCTCCATGTTCAATTGCATGATGCCGGGAGGCCGCGTCTGGTTCAGCAGATCCAATGACCCCAAGCGCAAGCTGCCGGGCACTTGGGAAATCACTGAAACACCACAAGGCCGGCTCGCCTGCGTCAACACTGCGCGCGCCAACAGGCTGGTGGAAGAGGCGCTTCTGGCTGGCGTGATCACGGAATTGACAGGGTTTACGGCGCTCAAGCGCGAAGTCGCCTACGGTCAGGAAAACAGCCGCGTCGACTTCCGGCTGGATTACCCCGATGGGTCGCTGTATCTGGAAGTCAAAAGCGTGACCCTGGGCTTTGATGACAGCCGGGTCGCTGCGTTTCCCGATGCGGTCACTCAGCGCGGCGCCAAGCACCTGCGCGAACTGGCTGCCCTGGCCCGGGAAGGCGTGCGCGCGGTGTTGCTGTATTGCGTGAACCTCACAGGCATCGATGCCGTGCGGCCCGCCGCCGAAATCGACGCGGCGTATGCCGCTGCCCTGCTAGAGGCGGCTGCGGCAGGGGTTGAAGTGCTCGCGTATGGGGTGCAGCTCACCCCTGACGAAGTGCGCATTGATCGGCGTCTTGAAATTCACCTCACGGAAACGCGCCCGCTCAGTCCGGTGCAACCGGGTTGATCCAGATGCCCTGAGCGTCCTCGCCGCAGTCGATAGCCCGCAGGGACTTGCCCTCGCAGGGGCCCGCCACGCAGTCGCCGCTCTCGATGAGGAACAGAGCACCGTGAGTGGCACACTGGATCAGACTGGCGCTGGCATCGAGAAACTCATCGGCCTGCCATTCCAGCGCCACGCCTCGATGGGGGCACCGATTGGCGTACACATACACCTGACCCGCTCGCCGGACGGCCAGAATCCTGATTTCATCAACCTCGAAGCCAAGGCTTTTGCCTTCCATCAGCGCAGCGCTGTCGCACAGGTATTTCAGCATGGTCTCCTTGGCGTTTGACGCTCAAATTGCAAATAATTATCGAATTCCTGAGCGAGGCAGGCTGCGCATTCTGCCAGCAGTCAAACCCGCCAGTCGATGAACGAAATCCAGCCAGTCGCGCCCTGAGGTGATCGACTGGGCCTTCCTTTATAGGAGACGCACCCTTTTATGCGCTTCACCTCTCAACTGATCGCGCTGGGCCTGGCCTGTTTGCTGGCGATATGGCTGTCCCTCGCCCTCGGGCCTGTCAGCCTGCCGATGATGGACACCTTGCGCGCGGTGCTCCATCTGGTGGGCGTGCCCGTGGCGGAGGACAACTTGCAGCAGGCGGAACTGATCGTGGGCCAGATTCGCCTGCCCCGTACGTTGCTCGGGCTGGCGGTGGGCGCAGTGCTGGCCTTGTCCGGCGTGGCGATGCAGGGTTTGTTTCGCAACCCCCTTGCCGATCCCGGCCTGGTCGGGGTTTCCAGTGGCGCGGCATTGGGCGCGGCGGTGGCCATCGTCGCCGGAGCATCCTTCGCCGGTTTGCCGGAGCCGTTCCAGCCGTATCTGCTGTCAATCTGTGCGTTTGCCGGTGGGCTTGGGGTGACCGCGATCGTGTATCGGCTGGGACGCCGCGATGGCAGAACCAGCGTCAGCACCATGCTGCTGGCGGGTGTGGCGATGACCGCGCTGGCCGGCTCGGTCATAGGGCTGTTCACATATCTGGCCGATGACGCCAGCCTGAGGACGCTGACGTTCTGGAATCTGGGCACACTCAACGGTGCCAGCTACGACCGTCTCTGGCCTCTTTTGCTGGTTTGCGTGGCGGTGATCCTCTGGCTGCCGCGCCGAGCCAAGGCACTCAACGCGCTGCTGCTTGGGGAATCGGAAGCGCACCACCTGGGCATCGACGTCCAACGCCTCAAGCGTGAGCTGATTCTGTGCATCGCCCTCGGTGTGGGGGCCGCTGTTGCAGCGGCGGGGCTGATCGGTTTTATCGGCCTGATCGTGCCGCACCTGGTGCGACTGCTGACCGGGCCAGACCACCGCGTCGTGCTTCCGGCCTCAGCGCTGGCAGGCGCAACACTGCTGCTTTTCGCAGACATCTTCGCCCGACTGGTGATGGCGCCGGCGGAGCTGCCGATCGGAATTGTCACCGTGTTCATTGGCGCGCCGTTTTTTCTTTTCCTGTTGGTTCGAGGGCGTATCTGATGTTGATCGCCAATGACCTCTGCATCATGCGTGGTGGCAAGCAGGTGGTCGCCAACATCGACGTGGCATTGACGCCCGGTCAGATGCTCGGCGTGCTGGGCCCCAACGGTGCTGGCAAAAGTACGCTGATGGCTGCCCTGTGCGGCGAGCTTGCCCCGACCCGCGGCCAGGTGTTGCTGGACGACATTCCCCTGAATCAATGGCGCGGCCCCGAGCGGGCGCGCCGGCTGGCTGTACTGCCGCAGAGTTCGACATTGGGTTTCGCGTTCAAGGTCGAGGAAGTGGTTGCGATGGGGCGCTTGCCCCATGGCAGCGGTCAGCAATGTGACGGAGAGATCATCCAGCACGCCCTTGTGGCGGCCGATGGCCTTCACCTGCTGGGTCGCAGCTATCTGACGCTGTCGGGCGGCGAGCGTCAGCGGGTTCATCTGGCGCGGGTGCTGGCTCAGGTGTGGCCGGGCGAGGAGGGCCAGATTCTATTGCTGGACGAACCCACGTCGGCGCTCGACCCGCTGCATCAGCACACCACGCTCTTGGCCGTTCGCGCGTTCGCCGCACGTGGTGGCGCGGTGATGGTCATCCTGCATGACTTGAACCTGGCCGCCCGTTATTGCGATCACTTGTTGTTGCTGGATCAAGGTCGCGCGCATTTATCCGGAACACCAGAGCAAGTGCTGACGCCTGAGGGGCTGAAGTCGGTGTTCGGTCTGGATGTTCTGGTTCAGGCCCATCCCGAGCGTGGGCATCCGCTGGTGATCGCTCGCTGAAGGGGGCTCGTCTCGACCCGCATCCGCTGATTTGATCGATCTAGCAGCCCCATTTTCGTTGCCTGTGCGGGCAATGTCCTTCGGACAATTCTTGTAATCACGTAGGCCTGCTCTTTTGCGTCTTTGTGACGGTTCAGCCACAGCCGTTCTAGATTATCGTCGCCTCAAGCAAAGGCATTGGGGGTGTGTAATGAACGATGTAAACGAAGCGATTGACGTGACTGAGGTCGATGCGGCAATGGCGCAACTGGCGATTGGCCTGATGGAGCTGGCTTCGTTGAATGCCGACGACACGGCGGAAAAGATTATTGCGTTGTGTCATCGAGCCCTGACTCCTGTGGGGTACGTTGCCGCCGTCTGTGTAGCGCCCAGATTCGCGGGACTGGCGCGGCGCACGCTCGACAGCCTTCACGCGCGGGAGATCAAGGTCGTGGCCGCGGTTAACTTTCCGAGCGGTTCCCCTTCTGTCAGCTCCGCTGAGTCGGAAACCCAGGCGGCAATCCTCGCGGGTGCCGACGAAATCGATCTGGTCTATCCCTTCCATGCTTTGCTTGGCGGGGACAGGCAGATTGGCGCGGACATCATCAATGCCTGCAAAGCCAGGTGCGGTCGGGCAGCATTGACCGTCACGCTTGAAACCGGCGTGCTGCGCGATCCGCAGGTCATTCACGGCGCAAGCTGTGTGGCGATTCAGGAGGGCGCCAACTTTCTGAAAACCAGCACGGGTAAACATATCCTCAACGCAACGCCCCAGGCCAGCCGGATTCTGATTGCGGCCATCGCCGAGTCAGGCGCGCATGTGGGAATCAACGTTTCCGGAAATGTGCGCACGCTCGAGGAAGCGCGGGTTCACATGGATCTTGTCAAGGCACGATTCGGCCCACGCTGGCTTGAGCAGGGGAGATTGAGGCTCGGGGCCACCAGCCTGCTGGATGATCTTTTGGGGCGCTTGGGCGTAGACGCGTGAATCGCAGGCAAAAAAAGACCCGGCAAAGAACCGGGTCAAAAACCGTGATTAGCCTGATGAGGAGATAATCTGAAAATCCGAACCAAGGAGTCTTTCAGGTTATCGACCAGTCTCGCGACCGGATGTGATAATAATAGTGATTCTCATTTGTATGTCAACAGTGTTCTGCGCATTATTTTGCTCCCGTGCTCAACGCTCTCCGACTGGCTCGGGGCCGGCGTTCTTCAACCTGTTGTTCAGGGAATCTTTGTTCTCTTGTGGCAGTTCGCTCCAGCGGCAATTTGCCAACGCACCTTCCAGTGAATACAGCAGCGCTTTGGAGGCTCGAAATCCCCTGATCTGAACGGCCCGGTAGGCCTGGATTGCGCCTAGGCGACGCAGATCAGCGATCGTGTGAATCCCCGCAGCGTGAAGCCATTGAACCGAGGTCCTTCCAAGATTCTTCATGCCCATCAATTCGTCGTCCATGCGTGCAAACCCATCCTGTCATTCCGTGTAATAACTTCTCCGTAGGCTCGACACAAACTGAAAAGGCGAGCCATGCCCTTTAGCGTAGACGACGTTGAATTAACCTGCAGAGAGACAGCCTTCGGACGCAGCACGCGCCGCCGAACGGTAGGATCAGATTAAAAGGGGGAGGCGAATACAGGCCCGGCATGGCTGAGCATGCGGGGCGGGAAGTCGGAGCGAAGCTTGGCGGCGGGGTATGACGTTAGCGGGTTCGATAACGCAGGCGCGTGCCGAAATTGACCGACATGAGGATCTCGTCAGCACTCAGCTCAGGCGGGAAGTACGCACCGGATATCTGCGCGTGGGCGATGCTCGCACCTTCAAGCTGGCTCGTCCTGAAGTCAACGCCGCGCAAGTCGGCCGACCTGAAGTAAGCGTCAGTGAAGTCGATCCGGTCAGCGTCAATCTCACGAAGATCCAGGCCGCGAAAATCGCCCCCTGACAGATCAACCGGGTCCTGCTTGGGCCGTTCGAGATTGAAGGCGGTCACGTCGTCTTTTCGCAACAGTGCGAACAGGGGCGAGTCGAGCTGTTTGGGCTGGTTCATTTGACGTCTCCTTGTTGGAATTCTGACGCCACTATAATGCCACCAAGGTTGGGCCGTGAAGCGATATCCTTCACGACTCGACCACTGGTGGAGACGGGATATCAGAGCCCCGGCAGATGCTGACGAATGTCGGCCACCAGGGTGTCCAGATCGCCGCTGACATTGGTCTCGACGTGGCGGCTGCGCAATATTTCATCCGCCGTCAGCGCCTCGCGACTAGCCAGTTGCGCTTCTATGACTTCCATGGTGGCGTCGGAAGGATCCTGATTCTGTGCCCGACGTTGCGCCAACCAACCCTCGATAACCGCCTTTGGCGCGGCGCAGTCAACGATCAGGAAAGGAACGCCCATCGCCTCGGCAATCTGCGCAGTCGCCTGACGCTGTGCGTGCTTCAAATAGGTTGCATCGATGACCACCGGCAAGCCTGCGCGGAGCACGACACCTGCCAACTCATTCAGGCGCCCATAAGTCGCAGCGCTCACGTCGGCGGAATACAGATCTTCATGGTCGGCGAACACTCGTTTGCGCTCGACGTCTGAACGCAGACGGATGGCACCCAGCGCTTCGACCAGGCGCATTGCAACCTGACTTTTGCCGACCGCGGAAACACCATGGGTGATGGCCAGAAAGTTGGAAGGAATCGCGCTGTAACTTTCGGCCAGATTGGCGTAGTTGCGATACTGGCGCAGTGTCGCGGCGCGCTGCACCTGGTCGGCGTCGGCATTCAGGCTGAACAGAGCCACTTTGGCACGGACCAGTGCGCGGTAGGCTTTGTAGAAATTGAGCAGTTGCAGGCCTGCGTAGTCGCCTGTCAGCTCCAGGTACTGACTGACGAACCGACGGGAAAGGCTTTTCAGGCCGCGATCCTCAAGGTCCATGGCCAGGAAGCCGATGTCCGCATAGACGTCTGTCATGCGGAAGGGCTCGTTGAATTCGATGCAGTCGAAAATCACGACCTTGCCATCGATCAGCGTTGCGTTGCCCAAGTGAATGTCGCCATGGCATTCGCGAACAAAACCGTCGAGCTTGCGCTGGTTCATCAGCGGCCTGAGACGCTCGAAACTGGTGTTGGCCCACGCCTCCAGCGCTTCCAGCTGGATGAGGTCAGATTTTTCGCTGAGGAAGGGCAGAATCTGCTCAAAATTCTGTGTGACCGGCGCCATTACGCTGTCGGCGCTGCCGAGAGGATTTTCCATCGGGACTTTAGGCGACTTGAGATGAAACTCGGCGATCTGCCGCGCCATGTCGTCGATGTGCGCAGTGGTCAGTTCGCCTTTGGCTTGCAAGGTGCTGAGCAATCCTTCCTGCGGGAACTGGCGCATTTTCAGCACGTACTCGATCGCTTCGCCTTCGCCATTCAGCTGCGGGGCCTCAATGCTGCCGGTGATGGGCAGCACTTCAAGGTACAGATCGTCCGTCAGGCGCTGGTTCAGCATCAGCTCCTGCTCGCAGAAATGCTGACGCGCCGGCAGGCTGGTGAAGTCCAGAAAACCGAAATTGACCGGCTTCTTCATCTTGTAGACGTAGGGGCCGGTGAGCAGCACCCAGGAAATATGCGTCTCGATGACCTGAAACTGTTCGACCGGGTGAGGAAACAGGGAGGGGTTTTGCAGCGCGGCTATCAGTGTCTGGCTCACGGACGATCCTTGAAAGGTGATAAGTCGATAGAGAAGAAGCGAAAGACGGCCATTATGGCCGCTCAAGGCATTGCTGCAAACCGCTTAAAGGGTGGTCTGTCGGGGGCTTTGAAAGTGCGTATAATCCGCCGCCATGACCCGATCCCGCACCTCGAAAAAATCCCCCAAACCCACCAACAGCCGCCTGCGCAGCCTGTTGGGCTGGGCCCTGAAACTCAGTCTTGTCGGGCTGGTGATCCTCGGCTGCTTTGCCGTTTACCTGGATTCCATCGTCCAGGAAAAATTCTCCGGCAAGCGCTGGACCATTCCGGCCAAGGTCTATGCACGGCCACTGGAGCTGTTCGTCGGCCAGAAGCTTTCACGCGACGACTTCCTGCTGGAACTCGATGCGCTGGGCTATCGCCGCGAAGGCGTGGCCAACGGCCCGGGCGCTGCGGCAGTCAACGGCAACAATGTCGATCTCAACACCCGCGGCTTTCAGTTCTATGAAGGTGCTGACCCGGCGCAGCAGATCCATGTGCGCTTTTCCGGCGATTACGTCGCGGAACTGACCGCCGCCAATGGCGCCAAGCTTGCTGTCGCGCGGCTTGAGCCTCTGATGATCGGCGGCTTGTACCCGAAGAATCTGGAAGACCGGATTCTGATCAAGCTCGATCAGGCGCCGCCTTACTTGCTCGACACCCTGGTGACTGTCGAAGATCGGGATTTCTATCATCACTTTGGGGTGTCGCCAAAGGGGATCCTGCGAGCTTTCTGGATCAACGCATCCGCTGGACAGATGCGCCAGGGCGGATCGACGCTGACGCAGCAACTGGTCAAGAACTTCTACCTGACCAATGAGCGCAGCATCACCCGCAAGCTGACAGAAGCGATGATGGCTGTTCTGCTGGAGATTCATTACAGCAAGCAGGAGATTCTTGAGGCCTACCTCAACGAAGTGTTCGTGGGGCAGGACGGTCAGCGTGCGGTGCACGGTTTTGGTCTGGCAAGTCAGTATTTCTTCAGCCAGCCGTTGTCGGAGCTGAAGCTGCACCAGGTCGCCTTGCTGGTCGGTCTGGTCAAGGGGCCTTCCTATTACAACCCGCGCCGCAACCCGGAGCGTGCGCTGGAAAGGCGCAATCTGGTCCTCGATCTGCTGGAGCAACAGGGTGTCGCGACGCCTGAAGTGGTCGCGGCGGCGAAGAAGATGCCGCTGGGCGTGAGCAAAGTCGGGTCACTGGCCGATAGCTCGTTCCCGGACTTCCTCGATCTGGTCAAGCGCCAACTCCGTCAGGACTACCGCGACGAAGACTTGACCGAAGAGGGCCTGCGGATATTCACGAGCTTCGATCCGATTCTGCAGATGAAGTCCGAAGCCGCCGTACGCGAAAGCTTCGCCAAGATAGCCGGCCGCAAAGGCGCGGACGAGATGGAAACGGCCATGGTCGTGACCAATCCGGAGACCGGCGAAGTCCAGGCGCTGATCGGCAGCCGCCAGGCAGGCTTCGCGGGTTTCAACCGGGCGCTGGATGCCGTTCGGCCGATCGGGTCGTTGGTCAAGCCGGCCATCTACCTGACCGCTCTCGAGCGTCCGCAGCAGTACTCGCTGACCAGCTGGATTCCCGACGAGCCTTTTCAGGTGAAAGGCGCCGACGGCCAGATCTGGAAACCTCAGAACTACGATCACAAAGCCCACGGCAACATTTTCCTGTATCAGGGCCTGGCGCATTCCTACAACCTGTCCAGCGCGAAGCTGGGTCTGGACTTGGGCATACCGAACGTCTTCAAAACCCTGACCAAACTGGGCGTCACCCGCGAGTGGCCGGCTTTCCCGTCGATGCTCCTCGGGGCGGGCGCGCTGACGCCAATCGAAGTGGCGACGATGTACCAGACCATCGCCAGCGGCGGATTCAACACACCGTTACGCGGGATTCGCAGCGTACTCACCGCTGAAGGGGAGCCGCTCAAGCGCTACCCGTTCCAGATTCAGCAACGTTTCGACCCTGGATCGATCTATCTGCTGCAGAACGCCATGCAGCGGGTGATGCGCGAAGGTACCGGTAAATCGGTGTACAACGTGCTGCCGAGCACGCTGAATCTGGCGGGCAAGTCGGGTACCACCAACGACTCGCGCGACAGCTGGTTTGCCGGCTTCAGTCAGGACTTGCTGGCGATCGTCTGGATGGGCCGCGACGACAACGGCAAGACGCCGTTTACCGGGGCCACTGGCGCACTGCAGATCTGGACCAGTTTCATGAAGAAGGCCGATCCGCTGCCGCTGGACATGGCGATGCCCGATAACGTCGTGCAGGCCTGGGTCAATGCCAGTACCGGCGAAGGCACCGACGCCAGCTGCCCGAACGCCGTACAGATGCCGTATATTCGCGGCAGTGAGCCGCAACCCGGCCCGACCTGCGGCGGGGCAGCAGCGCCCGCCGATTCGGTAATGGACTGGGTCAAGGGCTGGTTGAACTAAGCCTGGTTGAATTAAGCAAAGAGGATGTGACGTGAACAAGTGGTGGATTCCGGCTGTAACGGCTCTGGTTTTGCTCAACGGTTGCGCGTCCCAGACGCGCAGTGCAATTCCGGTGGTGGATTCAGGGTCACGCGTTTCAAACGGCGAGCGCGTTTCGTCTACTCGCAACAACACCTACCGCGCGCCGGTGCAGGCACCTGCGCAGTCGCAGACGATTCAGGAAGATTCCGGTGTCACGGTCATGGTCCCCGGCGGCGCCAACGCCAGTGGTGCACCTATTTCGACGTTCGTGCCACCCACCACGGCGCCGATCAGCACTGCACCGATCAATACGGCGCCGGTTAATCAGGCACCGGCGAACAACACTTACACACCGCCGCCGGCGACCAGCAATACCTACAACATGCCGGCGTCGGCGCCGACTGGCATTCCGTCTGCGTCCAGCGGCGGGTTGTCGGAAGATGAGCAACTGGATGGGCCGGTGCTGGCGTTGCTGACCACTGCTCAGCAACAGCAATCCGGTGGCGACCTCAACGGCGCATCATCGAGCCTTGAACGTGCGCAGCGCGTGGCTCCCCGTGAGCCGCAGGTTCTTTACCGTCTGGCGCAAGTGCGTCTGGCCCAGGGCGATGCGCCTCAGGCCGAACAATTAGCCCGTCGCGCTCTCACCTACGCCAATGGTCGCGCCAGCCTTCAAGCCAGTCTTTGGGGGTTGATTGCCCAAACGCGTGAGAAGCAGGGTGACGCAGCCGGCGCAGCACTGGCGCGGCAGAAAGCCAATGGATAAACGCTTTCCGAAAATCGCTGACCAATTGCTGTTGATCGAGCGCGAATTGCGGGTGCTGGGGTGGTGGAAGGAGGTGCCGCCCAGCGATGAGTCGCTGTCCAGTCGTGAGCCCTTCTGCGTCGACACGCTGGATTTTGATCAGTGGCTGCAATGGATCTTCCTGCCGCGCATGAAGATCATCCTTGAACAGGATCTGCCATTGCCCACGGCATCCGGCATCCTGGAAATGGCGGAAATGGTTTACGCCAGCCGTATCCGCGAAGCGCGCTACCTGCTGGTGCTGCTGAAAGACTTTGACCGGTTAATCACTGAGTCCGTCTGACCCTCAGTTGCATTGGTCGTCGAGGTATTTCTTGACCTCGGCGATGCGCGCTTGCCGTTCTTCTTCCGTAAACCGCCTGAACTCGCCATTCACCTCTTGTCGCACCCGCGGGTTGTTCTGCAGCTGGGCCAGGTTGGTACGCTGTTCGTCGCACGCCTCTTTGCGCTTGGCTTCTTGAGCCGCGACCTGCTTCCTGACTTTGGCATCGACTGCTTCCTGCTCGCGGGCGCCGTCCTGATTCTGCGGCGGCGGGGCAGGTGGGGCAGCGACGGGTTTCCCGGTATCGATTTCCTGTGCTGTCTGCCCGGCAGGCGGCTGGGCATCGAAATGCGTGACGCCTTGGGCGTCGACCCATTTGTATATCTGCGCCGCCTGGCTGACCGCCGGGGCGATGGCAAGTGTCAGCGTCGCTGCAAGCATCATCCAGCGCATTCCCGGTTCCTTAGTTCTGTGGCAATGGCCGGAAACCTATCACAAGCGTGACGCCACGACCTCATTCGGTGCCTTTTAGCGGGCGGCGGACGAAGAAAGCGCATCGATGACTTGACTTGAGAGGGGCGAATCCGAACAATCCAAAGTTCGCTGTAGAGGGACTGCCAGAAGCAGACCGTCTCGGTAGATCATGAGGCGCACACCCGCGCCGACCCGTAACACCCGCAACGCGTTACCTCGCGCTGGGTGGGAAGACCCCGAAACACTTAAGGGGCGATCCCAATACTTGCTCAGTCAGTGCTGACGTAGTCGGCGACCACCGTCGCTCATGCTCTGCTTTGCAGTAAACCTATTAAGACCCGTCTCCTCGCTTGTGTGGACGGTATTCTGGCGTTTTAGAGGTGAACAACGTGGAGCTTTTATCTGGCGCTGAAATGGTCGTCCGCTTTTTGCGTGACGAAGGTGTAGAGCACATCTACGGGTACCCTGGCGGTGCCCTCCTGCATATATACGACGCGCTGTTCAAAGAACCGGCTGTGAGCCACATCCTCGTTCGTCACGAGCAGGCCGCAACTCACATGGCTGACGGTTACGCCCGCGCCACCGGCAAGGCAGGCGTTGTGCTGGTGACTTCGGGTCCCGGCGCAACCAATGCCATCACCGGTATCGCGACCGCCTACATGGATTCGATTCCGATGGTGGTGCTGTCCGGTCAGGTCCCGAGCAACATGGTCGGTACCGACGCGTTTCAGGAAACCGACATGATCGGTATCTCCCGGCCGATCGTGAAGCACAGCTTTATGATCAAGCACCCGTCGGAAATCCCGGAAGTCCTGAAGAAAGCGTTCTACCTCGCTCAATCCGGTCGTCCTGGTCCTGTTGTCGTCGATATTCCGAAAGACATGACCAACCCGGCTGAAAAGTTCGAATACGTTTTCCCCAAGAAAGCCAAACTGCGTTCCTACAGCCCGGCGGTTCGTGGCCATTCCGGTCAGATCCGCAAGGCCGTGGAAATGCTGGTCGCGGCCAAGCGCCCGGTCATCTACGCCGGTGGCGGTGTGATCATGGGCAACGGTTCGGCGCAATTGACCGAACTGGCGCAGCAGTTGAACGCTCCGGTTACCAACACGCTGATGGGGCTGGGTGCCTACCCGGGCACTGATCGCCAGTTCGTCGGCATGCTGGGGATGCATGGCAGCTACACCGCCAACCTGGCTATGCACCACGCCGACGTGATTCTTGCGGTCGGCGCGCGTTTCGATGACCGCGTGATCAACGGCCCGGCGAAGTTCTGCCCGAACGCCAAAATCATTCATGTCGACATTGATCCGGCATCCATCTCCAAGACCATCAAGGCCGACGTGCCAATCGTCGGGCCGGTCGAGAGCGTGTTGACCGAAATGGTTGCGACCCTCAAAGAGCTTGCCGAAACCCCTAACAAGGATTCGGTCGCGACGTGGTGGAAGCAGATCGAAGAATGGCGCGCCGGGGGTGATCTGTTCCCGTACAACCGTGGTGACGGAAGCGTCATCAAGCCGCAGACCGTGATCGAGACGCTGTGTGAGGTCACAAACGGCGATGCCTATGTCACATCCGATGTGGGCCAGCACCAGATGTTCGCGGCTCAGTACTACCGCTTCAACAAGCCCAACCGCTGGATCAACTCCGGCGGTCTCGGCACGATGGGGTTCGGTCTGCCTGCCGCGATGGGCGTTGCGCTGAGTTTCCCGAATGACCATGTCGCCTGCGTCACCGGCGAAGGCAGCATTCAGATGAACATTCAGGAACTGTCGACCTGTCTGCAGTACAACCTGCCGGTGAAGATCATCCTGCTCAACAACGGCGTGCTCGGCATGGTCCGTCAGTGGCAGGACATGAGCTACAGCGGCCGTCACTCGCATTCCTACATGGAGTCGCTGCCTGACTTCGTGAAGCTGGTCGAGGCTTACGGGCACGTTGGCATGCGCATCACCGATCTGAAGGACCTGAAGCCGAAGATGGAAGAGGCGTTCGCCATGAAAGATCGTCTGGTGTTCCTCGACATCCAGGTTGACGTCAGTGAGCACGTCTATCCGATGCAGATCAGAGACGGGTCCATGCGCGACATGTGGCTGAGCAAGACGGAGCGGACATAACCATGCGCCACATCATTTCGCTACTGCTGGAAAACGAACCGGGCGCGCTGTCTCGTGTGGTCGGCCTGTTTTCGCAGCGCAACTACAACATCGAAAGCCTGACTGTGGCGCCAACCGAGGACCCGACCCTGTCGCGTCTGACGCTGACCACCGTTGGCCATGATGAAGTGATCGAGCAAATCACCAAGAACCTCAACAAGCTGATCGAGGTGGTCAAGCTGGTCGATTTGTCGGAGAGCGCCCATATCGAGCGTGAACTGATGCTGATCAAGGTGAAAGCCACCGGCGCTCAGCGTGCCGAGATCAAGCGCACCACCGACATTTTTCGCGGCCAGATCGTCGATGTCTCCAGCAGCGTCTATACCGTGCAGTTGACCGGGACAAGCGACAAGCTGGACAGCTTCATCCAGGCGATTGGCACGACGGCCATTCTGGAAACCGTACGAAGCGGCGTCACGGGCATTGCCCGGGGCGACAAAGTGCTGAGCATCTAATCCAATTTTGCAAATGGCCTTGCGGCCAAGTTATCAGGGGAATTTCATGAAAGTTTATTACGACAAAGACTGCGACCTTTCCATCATCCAGGGCAAAAAAGTTGCCATCATCGGTTACGGTTCCCAGGGCCACGCTCAAGCGTGCAACCTGAAAGACTCCGGCGTTGATGTCACCGTTGGCCTGCGCAAGGGTTCCGCCACTGTCGCCAAAGCTGAAGCTCACGGCCTGAAAGTGACCGACGTGGCTTCCGCTGTCGCCGCTGCAGACCTGGTCATGATCCTGACCCCGGACGAATTCCAGTCCCAGCTGTACAAAAACGAAATCGAGCCGAACATCAAGAAGGGCGCAACGCTGGCCTTCTCCCACGGTTTCGCGATTCACTACAACCAGGTTGTTCCTCGTGCCGACCTCGACGTCATCATGATCGCGCCGAAAGCACCGGGCCACACCGTGCGTACCGAATTCGTCAAAGGCGGTGGCATTCCTGACCTGATCGCCGTTTTCCAGGACGCTTCGGGCAACGCCAAGAACGTCGCTCTGTCGTACGCGTCGGGTGTTGGTGGCGGCCGTACCGGCATCATCGAAACCACATTCAAGGACGAGACCGAAACCGACCTGTTCGGCGAACAAGCCGTTCTGTGTGGCGGTACCGTTGAGCTGGTCAAAGCCGGTTTCGAAACCCTGGTTGAAGCCGGTTACGCGCCGGAAATGGCATACTTCGAGTGCCTGCACGAACTGAAGTTGATCGTTGACCTCATGTACGAAGGCGGTATCGCCAACATGAACTATTCGATCTCCAACAACGCCGAATACGGCGAGTACGTGACCGGTCCGGAAGTCATCAACGCCGAATCCCGTCAGGCCATGCGCAACGCTCTGAAGCGCATCCAGGACGGCGAATACGCCAAGATGTTCATCGCCGAGGGCGCCAGCGGCTACCCTTCGATGACCGCCAAGCGTCGCAACAACAAGGCGCACGGCCTGGAAATCATCGGTGAGCAACTGCGCTCGATGATGCCTTGGATCGCGAAGAACAAGATCGTCGACCAAGCCAAGAACTAAGATCGCAGATCAGTCCTTGCATGAAAAAACGCGGCCCTCGGGTCGCGTTTTTTCGTTATGGGGGCTCATCTGGTATAAAGCTGCATCGTTTGTCGGCCCGGAGGCCACAAGCATTTGTCGAAATTCTTCAGCTGCAAGGTATTGTCCATGAGCGAACGTCCCGAAGAGCCGAACAAGGCTTCTGACGCCGAAAGCCTGCTACCGATTGATGAACACATTGAAGAGGGTCACGACGACGAGGGGCGCAAGGTCCGTCATCGCGGTATCTACCTGTTGCCCAATCTGTTCACTACCGCGAACCTGTTCGCCGGCTTCTACGCAATCATCAGCGCCATGAGTGCGCAGAGCGCGTTGAGTGCGGGTGATCAGGTAAGCGCGAGCAAATACTTCGCGTTTTCCGCCATCGCCATCTTCGTTGCCATGGTGCTGGATGGTCTGGACGGCCGCGTCGCGCGGATGACCAACACACAAAGCGCATTCGGCGCAGAGTACGACTCGCTGTCCGACATGGTCGCTTTTGGCGTGGCGCCGGCGCTGTTGGCGTTTGGCTGGGCGTTGGGTGATATGGGCAAGGTCGGGTGGATGGTCGCCTTTATCTATGTCGCGGGAGCGGCGTTGCGCCTGGCCCGCTTCAACACTCAGGTGGGCAAGGCGGACAAGCGTTACTTCATCGGCCTGGCAAGCCCTGCCGCTGCAGGCGTTGTGGCGGGCACGGTCTGGGCATTCAGCGATTACGGCATTCAGGGTTCGAAACTGTCGTTTCTGGTCGCGCTATTGGTTGCTGCTGCCGGGATGCTGATGGTGAGCAACATCAAGTACAACAGCTTCAAGGAGCTGGATCTCAAGGGGCGCGTGCCGTTTGTTGCGATTCTGGCCGTTGTTTTGGTGTTCGCCGTGGTGTTCAGTGATCCGCCGCGCATTCTGCTGCTGATCTTCCTCGGCTATGCAGCATCGGGTCCGATCCAATACCTGCTGCGTCTGCGTCGCCAGAGGTAGTTAGTCAGGCTGCATTTCCCGCATACTCCGCAGCTATAGATGCTTCAGTTCTCTATAACTGCGGAGTCATCATGTTGATCAAGATCCCCTCCACATCCGATTGCAAAGAGTCGGATGTCACGCCCGAATCTATTTATCTGTCCCGCCGCGCGTTGCTCGGCAGCTCACTCGCAGGGCTCGCTGTAAGCGCGATGCCGCGTTGGGCCCAAGCCGAAGAAGCCTCCCGCTACGCTGACGTCGAAGCCGGCGCTGCCCCTGACTGGTTCAAAGGCAAGTTATCCAGCACGAAGTGGCAAGCCGTCACCGTCAAAGACGAGACGATCACGCCGTTCAAGGACGCGACCCACTACAACAACTTCTACGAGTTCGGCACCGACAAGGGTGATCCTGCGCAAAACGCCGGTTCCTTGAAGACCGAGCCGTGGAGCGTTGTCATCGATGGAGAGGTGGCCAAGCCTGGCCGCTACGCTCTCGAAGACTTCATGAAGCCCTATCAGCTGGAAGAGCGTATTTATCGCCTGCGCTGCGTAGAGGCGTGGTCGATGGTGATTCCATGGCTGGGTTTCCCGATCTCCGAGTTGCTCAAGCAGGTTGAACCGACGGCGAATGCCAAATACATCCGCTTCGAAACGCTGCAGGACCCGAAGACCATGCCGGGTCAGCGCTCCGGCTTTGCATTGATCGACTGGCCTTATGTAGAAGGGCTGCGCCTGGACGAGGCGATGAACCCGCTGGCGATTCTGGCGGTGGGCATGTATGGACGGGAGCTGCCCAATCAGAACGGCGCGCCGCTGCGTCTGGTGGTGCCTTGGAAATACGGCTTTAAAAGCGTGAAGTCCATCGTGCGCATCAGTCTGACCAGCGAGCAGCCGAAGACCACGTGGCAAAGCATTGCGGCAAGCGAGTACGGTTTTTATGCCAATGTGAACCCGACGGTTGACCACCCACGCTGGACCCAGGCCCACGAGCGGCGTCTACCCAGCGGGCTGTTCAGCCCGAACATTCGCCAGACCGAGATGTTCAACGGATATGGGGAGCAGGTTGCTTCTCTGTATACAGGCCTGGATTTACGGAAAAACTATTGATGCGCTTCATCTACTGGCGAGTGTCGGTGTTCATCGCTGCAGCTGTAGTACCGGCGTATTGGCTCTACCAGGCGTGGATTTTTGCTTTGGGGCCTGATCCGGGGAAGGTGCTGGTAGATCGCCTCGGGTTGGGAACGCTGGTGTTGCTTTTGATCACATTGGCCATGACTCCGTTACAGCGCACAACCGGCTGGCCAGGCTGGATTGCGGTTCGCCGCCAGCTGGGGTTGTGGTGTTTCACCTATGTGTCGCTGCACATGCTGGGTTACGGCTTCTTTATCCTGGGCTTCGACTGGGCTCAGTTGGGCGTGGAGCTGGTCAAGCGGCCGTACATTATTGTCGGCGCGCTGGGTTTTCTGGGGCTGCTGTCGCTGGCGGTCACGTCCAATCGCTACAGTCAGCGTCGTTTGGGAGTGCGCTGGAAGAAACTTCATCGGCTCAGTTACCTGATTCTGGGGCTGGGTTTGCTTCACATGCTGTGGATTGTGCGGGCGGATCTGAAGGAGTGGGCCGTATATGCAACGATCGGCGTGTTGCTTCTAGTCCTCAGGATTCCCGTAATTGCTGGGCGTATCCAGCGTCGTCGGGTCAAGAGCAGCAACGTTGCCACTAAAGTATAAATAAGTGCTTGACGCCCCTCTGGATCTGTCTATAATTCGCCCCACTTCCGGCGCAGACGAAACGGAAAACTCCTTGATAATCAAAGAGTTGGACGAAGTAAGCAGCGAG